>NZ_JBHZAG010000028.1:0-101016 GCF_042754125.1 Amycolatopsis sp. NPDC059235 | reverse complement strand
CCGCGCCGGCTCGGCCTGGCAGGGGGATAGCGGCGGGGACCGTGGGTTTAGGGATCCTTGAGGGAATCTGATTCCCTCAAGGAGCCCTTCACGGACCTCGGGGACCGGTCAGCTGGCCGAGTCCAGCGGGTTCGGGCCCAGGTCGGTGGGCAGGCCGAGCTTGCCGGGGTTCAGCAAGCCTGCGGGGTCCAGAGCGCGCTTCACGTCGACGAACGTGCCGAACCCAGTGCCGAGTGCGTCCGCCAGGTAAGGCCCCCGCAGCAGCCCTGACCCGTGGTGGTGGCTCAGCGCTGCCCCGTGCCGCACCAGCACCGCGTTCGCGGCGTCCCACGCCGACCGGTACCAGTGCCGGCGCTTCTCCGGCTCGACATCACCGCGCAGCGAGAAGTACAGGCAAGCTCCATCGGTGTAAGCGTGCGACTGGTGCGCTGAAGCAGCCAGAGTCCCCGGCACCGCCTGAATAGCGGCCACTACCTCGTCGTAGATCGCCGGGAGCGCGGACCACGAACCGGCCATTTCGAGAGTGTCGGCGACGAAACCTGGACCGGGCGTGAACCCATCGGCGGACTTGCCGACCAGCATCCGCTCGTCCAGCCAGCGTTCGAACACCGGCTGACCGTCCAATTCGGACCCGCCGGCCGCGCATTCCTCCGCGCTGACCTTGATCATCGCGTCGACCAGCACCGGGTCGCCCTCGTCGGCGATGAGCAGCAGGTTGGTGTCCGGCTGCCCGAAGTGCGTGCCGCTCTCGTGCTTGTCGTACAGCCGCATCGCGGCGGGAGTCGCGCCGCGCTGCATGATCCGGCGGCAGGCGTCGAGCCCGGCGGCGAAGGTCTCGAAGCCGTAGGCGATGGCCTTCGAGTACGTCGGCAGCGGGTGCGTGCGCAGCCGCACCGAGGTGATCACGCCGAGCGTGCCTTCCGAGCCGACGAACAGCTGCCGCAGGTCCGGGCCGGTCGCGGCGCGCGGGTAGTCGCCGAAGCGGGCCAGTGTGCCGTCGGCGAGGACGACGTCGAGGCCGACCACCATGTCCTCGATTTTCCCGTACCGAGTGGACAGCTGACCGGCGCCGCGGCAGGCCACCCAGCCGCCGACCGTCGAGATCGCGAACGCGGACGGCCAGTGCCCGGTGGTCGCACCGTGCGTCTCCTGCAGTTCCTTCTCGAACAGGTCGCCGAACATGCCCGCCTGCACTTCGACGATCTGCGACTCGGCATCGAAGGACACGATCTTGTTGAGCCCGCACACATCCAGCACGACCCCGCCGTACACCGGCAGCGCGGCACCGGTGACATTGCTGCGGCCCGCCGACACGGTCAGCGGCACCCGGTGCTCGCCGCACAGCCGGACCGCGGCTTGGATCTGCTCGACGGTGCTCACCTCGGCGATCACCGCGTCCGGCGTCGCCGGGGCGCCCGCGGTCTCACCGATCATCGAGCCTGCCCACCAGTCGCGGGTGCGCAGCACGACCTCGTCGCGTTCGGTGTGCACCGAGTCGGCCAGTTCGCGCAGCGCCTCGGTCAGCGCGGCGGGCACGGCCACGGCCGCCGTCTGCAGCGACGCGTCGCCCTTGCCGGGTTCGGTGCGTCCGCCCCAGCGCGGCGGCGTCGGCGCGCCGACCACGTAATTGCCCCGGTTGAACGGGTGCGTGACGGTCTGGCGGCTGATCATGCGTTGGCTCCCAACAGGTTGTCTCCGAACAGGATCGACTTCTCCCGGGCGACGTCCGCCCGGTACTGCTCCACTTGCGCCGCAACGGTTTCCGGGCTGAGGCCGAGTTCCGCGCCGAGCAGTTCGCCCACCAGCGGCGCGGCCTCGACCGACGCGTCCCGGGCGAACAGCCGCAGCCGGGTCCGCCGCGACAGCACGTCGTCCACCGAGCGCGCCATCTCCGAACGCGCCGCGAACACGACCTCGGCCTTGAGGAACGGCTGCCCGTCGATGAGCGGCTCCCCCAGCTCCGGGTTCTCGTCGACCAGCGCGCTCACGAACCGCGCCTCGGTGCCGTACCGGCCGCCGAGGTGCGCGGCGACGCCGCCGGTCGCGGCCGTCGCCTCCGCGTCGTATCCGGCACCGCCGATGAGCGGCAGGTTCTTGGTGCGGCACTTGGCTTTCCGGCCCAGCAGCCCGAGTGCCTTGTCCACGACCAGCTCGCCCATGTGCCTGCTCGTGGTGAGCTTGCCGCCGGTCACCGTGACCATGCCCGCGGACACCGTGATGTGGTGGTCGCGGCGCATGTCGAGCGTCGCGCCCTCCTTGCCGCCGACCAGCGGGCGCAGGCCCGCGTAGCTGCCCAGCACGTCGCTGGCGTCCAGCTTGGTGTCGAAGGCGATCTGGGCTCCTTCGAGGAGGAAGTCCATTTCCTCGCGGGTGCAGTGCACGTCGTCGGTCGAGCCGGTGTAGTCGGTGTCGGTGGTGCCGACCACGACGACGTCGCCCCACCGCGTGCAGGTGGCCCGCCGCGCGCGGCCCGGAATCGGCACGGTGACCGTGCAGTCGTTGCGGATCTTCGACCACGGCAGCACGATGTGCACGCCCTTGGCCGGACGAACCTGCGGCTGATGCCCGTGATCGGCCATGCCCTCGACCCGGTCGGCCCACACGCCGGTCGCGTTGACCACGACGCGCGCCCGGATGTCGATCTCCTCCCCGTCGGCCCGCACCGTCGCACCGGTGACCCGTCCGCCGGCGGTGCGCAGCCCGGTCACCTCGGCGCCGTTGACGACCACCGCGCCGTGCCGGGCGGCGCTGCGCACGATCGCCAGCGTCAGCCGTGCGTCGTCAGCGCGACTGTCGTAATACATCAGGCCGCCCTTGAGGTTCTCCGCACGGAGCGTCGGGGCGTGCGAGAGCACCTCGTCGACGGTGAGCCGCTGGTGCAGCTTCCCGATCCGCCAGCCGCCCGCGAGGTCGTAGGTCCACAAGAGACTCTCGAAGGCCTTGGCGATCCGGGCGTCGAACACTCCGTCCTTCGCCAGGATCGGGAACAGGAAAGGCAGCCGCTGCACCAGATGCGGGGCGTTGCGGCGGAACCGCTGCCGCTCCAGCAGCGAATGCCGGACCAGGTCGAGGTTGCCCTGCTCGATGTAGCGCAGGCCGCCGTGCACCATTTTGGACGACTTGGACGAGGTTCCGGACGCGAAGTCGTCGCGCTCCACCAGCGCCACTTTCAGGCCGCGGGAGACGGCGTCCAGCGCGGTGTAGGCGCCGGTGACGCCGCCGCCGATCACCAGCACGTCGAACGTGCCGGTTTCGAGGTCGGCGAGTGCCGCGCGGCGGTCCAGCCGCAGCGGCGCGGACAGGGTCGCCCTCGCGGCGACGGCGTTCGGCCGTCGGGACGGCAGTGTGAACATGAGCTTGTCTCTCCACTCAAAGTTGAAAACGTCCACAAAGGACGGTCAGGACAGCGACACCGCGAGCACGTCCTGCCAGCGTGCGCGCAGTTCGCGCCGTTCGTCCTCGGGCAGCCGAGGCTCGAAGACCTCGCCTTTCCCCAGGTGCGCAACGGCTTCGGCCAGCGACGGCCACACGCCCAGCCGGACGCCCGCGAGATACGCGGCGCCTCGCAGGCTGGCGGTCGCCGAATCGGCTACTCGTTCGATCTCGACACCGGCGAAATCGGCTTGGCTGTGCAGGAGGACGTCGCTGGCGGCCAATCCGCCGCCGGCGCGCAGGCGGGTCACCGGCCGGTTCATCGTCGTCCGCAGCGCGTCAACGGTGTCGCTCACCGCGTGCGCGATCCCGTCGAGCACCGCACGCGCCACCACATCGCGGGTGGTTGCCAGGCTCAGCCCGGTCAGCACCCCACGCGCGCCGGGCCGTTGCACCGGTGTGCGCAGCCCGGCCAGCGTCGGCACGAACCAGGTCGAAGTGCTTCTCGGCTGAGCCGCGGCCAGTTCGCTGATCTCGGCGGCGGAGCGGAACAGCCCGAGGTCCTCGGTGAGCCACCGCAAGGCAGAACCGGTGGTCGAGGTGTAGGCCTCCAGGCTGAACCGGCTGTGGCCCGCACTGCGCCAGCCGACCAGGCACAGCACACCGTCGACCTTGCCGAGCCCGTCCGGCGGTTCGTCACCGGCCAGCGCGCCGACGAAGGTGCCGGTCCCGTGCACGCACGTGCCCTGCCCCTGAGTCAGCGCGCCGAGCGCGATCAGCGAGGCGTGCTGATCGCCCATCACCGCCGCGATCGGCACCTCGATGCCGAGCAGCTTCTCGTCGGTGTAGCCGAAATCGCCATCGTCGTCGACCGGCGGCGGGGCCAGCTCAGGCGGGAAACCGAGCGCTGCCAGCCATTCCTGGTCCCACGCGTGTTCGCGCAGCCGGTACCCGCCGAACGCGACCGCGTTGGTCGCCGACATGACATATCTGGTGCGTCCGCTGAGATGCCACACGAGCCAGGTGTCCACCGAACCGAACAGCACCCGCTCGGCAGGCACGTCGAGCTGGTCGAGCTGCCGCGCCGCCCACAGGAACGGGGCGCGAGTACCGACCGGGCGGCCGGTCCGCTCCCACAGCACCGGATCCCAATCCGGAGACAGCTTCGCGAGCTCGTCCGCGTACCGGGTGTCCTGCCAGACCACGGCCGGAGCCAGCGGCTGCCCGGTCTCGCGGTCCCACAGGATCGCGGTGGCGCGCTGCGTGCACACCGACATCCCGACGATCTCGACGCCGTTCTCCCCCGCCCACGCGATCGCCTGGCGGGCGACGTCGACGGTGCGCTCCAGCAGTTGCGCCGCGTCCTGCTCCACACGCGACGGTTCGGGATGGACGACGTCGACCGAGGTGTAGAACGACGGCCCGCACCCGCCGTCCTCGCCGACCACCGCGGCCCGCGTGCCGGTCGAACCTTCGTCGACGGCCAGGATCCCGCGCCGCGTCACGCCGGCCTCCCCGGCAGCGAGATCTCCTCGTCGTCCGGGTCGACGCCGCTGCGGGTCGGGTCCCAGCGCACGATCAGGCAGGACACCAGGCCGAGCAGCGGCACCGCGGCGAGCAGCGCGATCGTCGGGCCGAGGCCCATCGCCTCCTTGATCTGCGGGAACACGTACAGCCCGACGACGCTGCCGAAGCTCCCGAGCATGCCGGTCACGCCGGTGCCGAGGGTGCGGATGTCGCTGCGGTAGGACAGCGCCGCGATCGACTTGCCGTTCGCGCCGGGGCCTGCCGAATGGAAGAAGATGAACAGGAACGGCAGCAGGAACCCGATCGCGATCGGCAGCTTCCCGAAGCCCAGCCCCATCACCAGCAGGATGGCGAACGCGAAGGCGTAGCCGATCGCCGAGCTGACCCGCAGCCCGATCTTCCGGCCGAAGTAGGCCGACAGCGCGCCGCCGGCGATCCCGGCGACGTTGAAGATCATCGACCCGAGCGTGGCCGTCTCGAACTTGTCGCCGAAGATCGCGAGGCTGATCACCGGCAGGTACCAGCCGATCGCGAAGTACTGCATCGCCTGGGTCAGCGAGATCGCCGTGGACAGGAAGGTGCGCTGCAGGTACGGCTTGCGGAACAGCACGCCCGCCTGCCGGAACCCGATCTTCTGTTCCTCGGCCGCTTCGTCGCTCGCGGTTCCCGGCGTCACCTGGAAACCGTAGATCCGGCGAAGGCTGCGCGCGGCTTCCGGCAGCCGTCCCTTGGCCGCGAGCCACGACGGGCTTTCGGCGAGGAAGGCGATCTGCAGCACCAGCAGCGCGAGCGCGAAGACCCCGGCCGAACCGACCGACCAGCGCCAGATCTCCACCGAGACCCCGGCCTGGTAGAACGCCAGCGTCAGCGCGAGGTTCACCGTGGTGGCGACGTACCAGACGGACTGCCACAGGTTCAGCCGTCCGCGCAGCTTCGCCGGGGTGTACTCGGCGAGCAGGGCCATCGCCACCGCGAAGTCGATGCCGTAGGCGACGCCGACCAGGCCGCGCCCGGCCCAGACCGCCTCGAAACTGCCGCCGGTGGCAGTGAGCACCGCGCCGAGCCCGGCGATCGCCTTCGCCGCGATCAGCGGTTTGACCCGGCCGATCCGGGCGGCCAGCCAGCCGCCCGCCGGGTTGAACAGGATGGCGACCGCGGGCGCGGTCGCGGTGAGCAGGCCGACCTGGCCCGCGCCGAGCCCCAGTTCCTTGGTCATCGGCGCGAGGCCGGCGCCGAGCGCGGCGTTCGAGTAGGCGTCCAGGAACAGTCCGCCCAGGACCAGGTACCACAGCAGGTTCGCCTTGCGCGGCAACTTCGACAACGTGTTGATCAGCGCGGTGACCTGCGAAACATTCGCGATCGATCGCGGCGTTGCGACCGTGGGAGAACTCATGGACCGCCAACTTTCTGCGCTGGCTGTCAGCGATCCCGGCATACGAAAAAACAGACACGACGAAGACCGCTGACAGTGGCTCTTCGTCTGTGCCTGTCTGAGAACGCAAGATTAAGCGGCGCGCTCGCGGGCGTCAAGCTGCCCGCGAGCGCGCGTTCGTCAGAGCACCTTCTTCAGGAAAGCCTGAGCGCGGGGATTCTCGTTGCTGTCAGAGAAGAACTCCGAGGGCGGCAGGTCGGCCGCGATCTTCCCGCCGTCCACAAACACCACCCGGTCGGCAACCTTGCGAGCGAACCCCATCTCGTGCGTGACCACGAGCATCGTCATGCCGTCCTTGGCCAGCTCGGACATGATGTCGAGGACGTCCTGGACCACCTCGGGGTCCAGTGCCGACGTCGGCTCGTCGAACAGCATCAGCTTCGGATCCATCGCGGCCGCACGAACGATCGCCACGCGCTGCTTCTGCCCGCCGGACAACCGGTTCGGATAAGCACCAGCGCGTTCGAGCATGCCGACGCGCTCCAGCAGGGCGCGCGCCTTCGCCTCGGCCTCTTCCTTGCTCCGCTTCAGCACGTTCATCTGCGGCAGCACGACATTGCGCAGCGCGGTCATGTTCGGGAAGAGGTTGAAGTGCTGGAACACCATGCCCATCCGGGACCGCAGCCGGTCGAGGTCGACGCCGCGGCCGGTCAGTTCCTCGCCGTCGAACGAGACGCTGCCCGACGTCGGGGTCTCCAGCAGGTTGAGACAGCGCAGGAAGGTGGACTTCCCGCCGCCGCTGGGGCCGATCACCGCGACCACCTGGCCGGGCTCGATCGCGAAGTCGATGCCGTCGAGCACCTTGACGTCGCCGTAGGACTTAGTCAGCCCGTGGACTTCCAGGAGCGCCATCAGATGTACACCGCCATCTTCTTCTCGAGGGTGCGCGTCGTGAAGCTGATCAGGTTGGTGAGCAGGTAATACAGCAGGCCGATGAACAGGTACACGGTCAGCGCGTCGAAGGTGCGGGAGATGATGGTCTGCCCCACCAGGAACAGCTCGTGAATGGTCACGAAGGACACCAGCGCCGAGTTCTTCGTCAGCGACACGAATTCGTTGCCCAGCGGCGGAAGCATCCGCAGGAACGCCTGCGGAATGATCACATGCCGCATCGCCGACACCTGCGACATGCCGCACGATCGCGCCGCTTCCAGCTGTCCGCGGTCGATCGATTGCACTGCGCCGCGGAAGATCTCGGTCACGTACGAACCGCTGTAGAGGCCGAGCGAAATGATGCCCGCGGTCATCGGCGGAAGTTGCACGCCGAGCTGCGGCAGTCCGAAGTAGATGAAGAACAGCTGCACCACGAACGGCGTCCCGCGGATCACCGACACGTAGACGTTGCCGATCCACCTGATCGGTGCGATCTTGCTGAGCTTGGCGAATCCGCCGAGCGTGCCGAGCAGCAGGCTCAATGCCAGCGCCAGCAAAATCACCTGGAGGCTCACCAGCAGGCCTTGCCAAAGCTGTCCCGAGGAATCGACGATGGTGGAAAAGTTGAACAGCGAATGCCCGCCCGATTTCGCCGCGGTGCTCTCCGCGCCGAACCACTTTTCGGTGGCCTGCTTGTACGAACCGTCGTCGTGCATCTGCTTGAGCGAGGTGTTGAACGCGGTCCGCAGCTCGGTGTCGGCCTTCTGGAAGGCGTAGCCGTAGTTCTCCTCGGTCAGCCGGTCGCCGACCTGCTTGAGGCCGCCCTGCTGCGCGATGAAGTATTTCCCGGCCGGAGCCCCGGTCACGACGGCGTCGGCCTGGCCCAGCTTGACCGACGAGAACATCTGCTCGTTGGTCTGCGCCGTGATCAGCTGCGCGGCGGGCTGGTGCTGCGTGAGCCAGTCGACGGACTTGGTGCCCACCTGGACCGCGACCCGCTTGCCGGCGAGATCCTTGAGCGAGCCGACGGAGTTGTCCTTGTCGGACACGAAAACCGCGAGGCCGCCCGGGTAGTAGATGTCCGAGAAGTCGACGGCTTTCTCCCGCGCGGGGCTCATGTAGATCGCCGACGCGCCGACGTCGATCTGGTTCGCCTGCAGCGCCGGGACGATGTTGCCGAACGGCATCTGGACGAAGTCGACCTTCTTGATGCCCGCCCGCTGCGCGAGGGCCCGGACGAGGTCGATGTCGAAGCCGAGCTGGCCGCCCTTGGCGTCGGTGAACTCGAACGGCGGGAACGTGGCGTCGGTGCCGACCCGGAGCGTCGTCTGCCCGGACCGCAGCGCGGCGAGCTTCCCGCCCTGTTGTTCGGCCGCGGTCGCGACACTCGTCGGCAAGAACGCGAGCAGACAGGCCAGCAGCACGGCGCCGAGCCGCGGCCAGATTCGCTGAGGGGGCATTTCAGTGTCCTTCCGGGACCGGACGGCTCGTCACGAGCGTGTGCGCGAGGCGGGCCGCGATCCGGGCTGTGCGGGTGTCGACGTCGTAGACGGGGTTCAGTTCGGTGATGTCGGCGAGGGCGAGCTTCGGGTCTCTCGCGACCAGCCGGCACACCTCGAGGACGACCGCGGCGGGTACGCCGAGGGTCGAGGGAGCGCTGACCCCTGGCGCCTGCGCGGCGGGGAGCACGTCGAGATCGATCGACAGGTACAGCGCGTCGACGTCCGCGACGAAGGCCCGGACGAAGTCGAGAACTGGCTCGAGACGGCGTTCCTGGCAGTCGACGTCCAGGAGGTGGCGGACGTTCAGCTCGGCGGCCGTCTCGAACAGCGCGGCGGTGTTGCCGGGTTCGCTGATCCCGACCACGGCGTAGGCGAATTCCGCGCCGCGCTCGGCTTCCCTGGCGGCGATCTGTCGGAACGGGGTGCCCGAGGACGCCCGGTCGGCGGTCCGCAGGTCGAAGTGCGCGTCGAGGTTGAGGACGCCGAGGCGTCGGCCGTCCAGCAGACCGCTGCGGGCGAGGCCGAGGTAGGAGCCGTACGCCGTTTCGTGGCCGCCGCCGAGCACAAGCGGCAGATGCCCGTCGGCGAGCTGCTTCGCGACCAGCTCGCCGAGGTTTTCCTGCCCCGCTTCCAGCGCGTCGCCCTCGACGGAGACGTCGCCCGCGTCTCTGATGACGAACTCGGGCTGGATCGCGAACGACGCCAGCGCCTTGCGGATCGCTTCGGGCCCCGCCTGCGCTCCCGGCCGTCCGCCGTTGCGCCGGACCCCGGCGTCGCTGGCGAACCCGACCAGCGAAACGCCGCGGCCGCTGGAGAATTCGTTGACGGCGTGGTGCCATCGGCGATGTTCCGGACCGTTGCCGTCCTCGCGGCCGGTCCATGGGATGGTGCTCACACGTGCTCCTGCAATCGGCTGATGTCCTGCGCGGCGGCGTGGGTGAGCGTGACGAGGGAGTCGCGGCGCGGGCGCACGCGGAAATCCGGGGCCATCGTGCTCACCGCGCCGACGAGCTTGCGGTGCCGGTCCAGCACCGGCACGCTCACGCCCCACACCCCGGGGTCGACCTGGCCGACGCTCTCCGCGAACCCCTGGTCGCGCACCCGGCGCAGCTCGCTCTCCAGCTTCCCGACCTGCTCGCCGTCCAGCCCGTGCGCCTCGGCCGTCGCCGCGACCCGGTCCTCCGGCAGATACGCCAGCAAGGCCTGCGCACTCGCCCCGAAGACGAGCGGCTTGCTCAGCCCCGGCGAGAAACTGCACCGGATCACCCGGGTCCCCTCGGCCGCTTCGACGCAGAGCACGTCGTTGTCGCGGGCGATGAGGAACGCGGCGAGCTCGTCGGTGTCGGCCGCGAGCTGCCGCAGCCGCCGCTTGACGCCGCCCTGGCCGAGCGCCTCGCGGCGGTAGTTTTCGGCCATCTGGACGGTCAGCGAGCCCGCGCAGTACCGGCCGCGGGTGCGCGCCTGATGGACCAGGCCGATCTCGACGAACGTCGTCAGGTACCGGTAAACGGCGCTGGACGGAATGCCTGTGCCGACGGAGATCTCCTCCGCCGTGGCGCTCTCCCGTTCGGCGAACACCGCCAGGATCCGCGCCGCCCTGGTCCCGGCCTTCCGGTTGGCATCCGCGCTTGTCATGGCGCGCACGCTACGTCGCGGCCGGGCGGGTTCCTAGCGGGTATTCCCAGTTAATGGGAAGTTTATTCCCGGTGATTGGCTGTGTGCGGAGCGGAGCGGAGGCGTCCGTCAGTGACCGGCGGTGCCGTCCGGGCTGTGTTCGCCGTTGGGCAGGCAGTTCGGATCCCGGTAGCCCGGCCCGGTGAACCTGCTGCGGACTTCGTTGTCGTCGCTGACCTTCCGCGCCGCGGGGAACTGGACGCGGAACTGGTCGGCGATGCGCGCGGTGGCGTTCTGGTCCGTCGGCACCACCATGACCGAGGCGGGCATCGCGTCCGCCCCCGTCGTGCTCAACAACTCCGGCTGGTTCGCGAAGATCCGCCGGAACCTCGCGTAAGCCTCCTGCTGAGTCTCGGTGTAGGACCGCAGGACCCGGGGATCACCGCGCAACGCCCGGGCGACGTCCGCCATCTCGGCGTCGGTTTTGAGACTGACGGTCACGGTGCGGGCGCAGACGTCGTGGGTGCCGAGCGGTATCGCACCGTCCGGCAACGCGTACCCGTCCATCGCGCGCCCGTTGAACAGCCACCAGCCCGAAGCGCCCAGCACGGCGACGGCGGCCAGCACGACGGCCGCGATCGCCAGCCGATACCAGCGAGCCACGCGCGGCGGCGCGGCCGGCGGCGGGGCTGTCGTCTCGGGGTTCTCGGGCTCATTGTCCGCACCGGTGTCCCGGTCGTTCATCACGTTTCCCAATTCCGTGTTCGCCTGAATACAGTTCCCGGTTATCGGGCACGGGGACCCCGCCGTTACGGCAGTAAGCACGAAACTCCCGCGACACGGACAAAAGCCGTACGGAATACTCCTCTCTCGTGTTCCTGACAGTCACCACGACCCACCGCCCCGCCTCCGACTTGGGATTCCTGCTGCACAAGCACCCAGGCCGGGTGCAGTCGTTCGAGCTTTCCGCCGGGCAAGCGCACGTCTTCTACCCCGAGGCGTCCGACGAGCGGTGCACCGCCGCCCTGCTGCTCGAAGTCGACCCAGTCGCCCTCGTGCGCGGCAAGGCGGGTTCCGGCGACGGGTTCACCCTCGGCCAGTACGTGAACGACCGCCCCTACGCGGCGTCGAGCCTGCTTTCGGTGGCGTTGAAGGAAGTTTTCCGCACCGCGCTCACCGGCCGGTGCAAGTCGCATCCAGAGCTGGCGGCCCGGCCGATCCCGCTGGACATCCGGGTGCCCGCGTGCCCGGGCGGCATCGAACTGGTGCGCCGGATGTTCGAGCCCCTCGGCTGGACGGTCGAGGCGACGGAGCTCCCCCTGGATCCGGAGTTCCCGCAGTGGGGCGATTCGCGCTATGTCGACCTCCGGCTCACCGGCGAACTCCGGCTGGCCGACGCCCTCAACCACGTCTACGTGCTGCTTCCGGTGCTGGACAACGCGAAGCACTACTGGGTCAGCGAAGAGGAGATCGACAAACTGCTGCGGGCCGGCGGCGACTGGCTCGCCGGGCATCCGGAGAAGGAGCTCATCACCCGCCGCTATCTCGCGCACCGTCGTGCCTTGACGACCGCCGCGCTGACCCGGCTGGCCGAAGTGGACGATGCGGAGCCGGAGGAGATCGACAACGCGCTCGCCGCGCCCGCCGTCCTCGAGGCGCCGGACCGTCCGGTGCCGCTGGCCGAACAGCGGCGCGGCACGATCATGGCCGTGCTGCGGTCGCTGGGCGTCCGCTCGGTCGGCGATTTCGGCTGCGGCGAGGGCGCGCTGGTGCGCGACCTGCTGGCCGAGCGGTCGGTCGAGCGGATCGTGGCCGCGGACGTGTCGGCTCGCGCGTTGCAGGTCGCGGCGCGGAAGCTGCGGCTGGAGCGGATGTCCGAAAGGGACCGGGCCAGGCTGGAGCTGCTGCAGTCCTCGCTCACCTATCGCGACGACCGGCTCGCCGGGCTCGACGCGGCCGTGCTGATGGAGGTCGTCGAGCACGTCGACCCGCCGCGGCTCGAAGCGCTGGAGCGGACGGTGTTCGAGTTCGCCGCCCCGCGCGCGGTCGTCGTGACGACGCCCAACCGCGAGTACAACGTGCGGTTCGAGACGCTGCCCGCAGGCAAGCTGCGGCACCGGGACCACCGTTTCGAGTGGACTCGCGCCGAGTTCCGCGAGTGGGCGGACCGGGTCGCGAACAACCACGGCTACAGCGTGCGAATGCTGCCCGTCGGCTCTGACGACCCCGAAGTCGGCCCGGCGACGCAGCTGGCTCTGTTCACGAAAGGCGGTGCGGCATGAGCACGCTGGAAATCCCTGATCTGTGTCTTGTCGTGCTCATCGGTGCGAGCGGGTCGGGCAAATCGACGTTCGGCAGCGCGCGGTTCAAGGCGACGGAGGTCATTTCGTCGGACTTCTGCCGCGGCCTGGTGTCCGACGACGAGAACGACCAGTCGGCGACCAAGGACGCATTCGACGTCCTGCACTACATCGTCGGCAAACGGCTCGCCGCCGGGCGGCTGACCGTGATCGACGCGACCAACGTGCAGCCCGACGCGCGCAAATCGCTGGTCGCTCTGGCCAAGGAGCACGACGTGCTGCCGGTAGCGATCGTGCTGGACCTGCCGGAGTCGCTTTGCGTCGCGCGCAACGAAAGCCGCGCGGACCGGACCTTCGGCGCGCAGGTGATCCGGCGGCAGCGAGACCAGCTGCGTCGCGGGTTGCGCAGCCTGCAGAAGGAGGGCTTCCGGACGGTGCACGTGCTGCGCACCCCGGAGGAGGCCGCCGAAGCAACGATCACGCGGGTCCCGCTGTACAACGATTTGCGGCACGAGACCGGGCCGTTCGACATCGTCGGCGACATCCACGGCTGCCGGGTCGAACTCGAAGCGCTGCTCGCCGAACTCGGCTACGCCATCGACCGCGACGAGCAGGGCCGCGCGATCGGGGCGAAGCATCCGGAGCGGCGGGCGGTGTTCGTCGGCGATCTCGTCGACCGCGGCCCGGACACGCCGGGCGTGCTGCGGCTCGTGATGGGCATGGTGCGCGCCGGAAATGCCTTCTGTGTCACCGGAAACCACGAGCACAAGCTGCTGCGCGCGTTGCGCGGGCGGAATGTGCAAGTCACGCACGGGCTCGCGGAATCGCTGGAACAGCTCGCCGCCGAACCGGCCGAATTCCGTGCTGAGGCACAGGACTTCATGGACGGGCTGATCAGCCACTACGTCCTCGACGGCGGCCGGCTGGTCGTCGCGCACGCCGGGATCACCGAACGGTTCCAGGGCCGTGCGTCCGGGCGCGTGCGGAGCTTCTGCATGTACGGGGAGAGCACCGGCGAGACCGACGAATTCGGCCTGCCCGTGCGTTATCCGTGGGCGAACGAGTACCGGGGCCGTGCCATGGTCGTCTACGGCCACACCCCGGTGCCCTCGCCGGAATGGGTGAACAACACCCTGTGCCTGGACACCGGCTGCGTCTTCGGCGGAACCCTGACCGCGTTGCGGTATCCGGAAAAGGAGATCGTCTCCGTCCCGGCGGCCGAGGTCTATTACGAGCCGGCCAAACCGTTCCCGGCCAACCCGTCGGCCGCGGAGCCGGTGGCGCACCGCGACCCGGGCGTGCTGGACGTCACCGACGTCCTGGGCCGCCGCGTGATCGAGACCGCCTATCAGAAGCGGATCGGCGTCCGAGAAGAGAACGCCGCCGCCGCGCTGGAGGTGATGTCGCGGTTCGCGATCGACCCGCGCTGGCTGGTCTACCTGCCGCCGACCATGTCGCCGGTCGCCACCGCGACGGCCGACGGGCTGCTGGAGCATCCGACCCAAGCGTTCGACTACTTCCGCGCGGAGGGCGTGGATTCCGTGGTGTGCGAGGAAAAGCACATGGGTTCGCGCGCGGTCGCGCTCGTGTGCCGCTCGCTCGACGCGGCCCGCGCCCGCTTCGGCGCGCCTGGCGACGCGCTCGGCGCGGTGTGGACCCGGACCGGACGGCGCTTCTTCGCCGAAACGCTGACCGCCGAAGTAGTCGACCGGATCCGTGCTGCCGCGGAAAAGGCGGGCGTGTTCGACGAACTCGGCTCGGACTGGTTGCTGCTCGACGGCGAACTGCTGCCGTGGAGCGTCAAAGCCGAGCAGTTGCTGCGCGAGCAGTACGCGGCTGTCGGCGCTGCCGCCCGGTCCGCGCTCCCGGCCGCCGCGAGCGCGCTGGCCGCCGCGGATGCGTCCGGCCTCGACGTGTCGGCTTTGTTGGAGCGCACGACTTCCCGCGCAGCCAACGCGGACGCGTTCGCCCAGTCGTACCGACGCTATTGCTGGCCGACCGACGGCCTCGACGGCGTGCGCTTCGCGCCCTTCCAGGTGCTGGCGTCGGCTGGTCGCGCGCATCACCGGCAAAACCACGACTGGCACCTGGCGCTGGCCGACCGGCTCGTCGAAAGCAGCGACGGCTTCCTCGCCCCGACCGGCCGGATTTCGGTCAGCACCACCGATCCCGCCTCAGTCGCGGCGGCCGTCGACTGGTGGACCGGACTCACCGCGGAAGGCGGCGAGGGCATGGTGGTCAAACCGGCCGCCAACCTGGTGCGGGGATCGCACGGCCTCGTGCAGCCGGGGCTGAAGGTCCGCGGACGCGAGTACCTGCGGATCATCTACGGCCCCGACTACACCGAGGAACGCCACCTGACCCGGCTGCGGCAACGAGGCCTCGGCCACAAGCGCTCCCTGGCGCTGCGCGAGTACAGCCTCGGCCTCGAAGCGTTGGACCGGCTCGCCCGCGACGAGCCGATGTGGCGCGTGCACGAGTGCGTTTTCGCCGTGCTGGCACTGGAATCCGAGCCGGTGGACCCTCGCTTGTAGCTGGTCCCGGCGGCGCTCGTGAACCGGTGCGTTTTCGCGAATACTGCGAAAACGCACCGGTTTCCCGTCCTTACGCCGTATACGGCGACCGCTGCTCCAACGACGGGCTCACGTCCGGATGCCGCCCCTCCTGACCAGGAACCGGCGTGACCGTCGGAGCCTGCAGATCCGTCTCCGACCTCCGCGCCAGCCGCTCGTCCCGATGAGCGATCGCGTCCGCCACGTCCTGCTCGCCGCGGATCCGGGCCAGCGCGCCGAGCGTCGCCGCGTGCGCCAGCGCCAGGATCAGCAGCAGCACGCCCACCCGGCCGACGACGCCCGGCAGGTCGCTCCCGCCGATGTCGACGGTCGAGATCAAGGCCAGGATGCCCAGCGTCCCGAGGTGGAACAGCACGGTCACCAGGCGGGTCATCGAGGCGCCGGCTCCGGGGTCCCCGTAGGCGTTCGCGAGGTAGCGGCGGCCGCTGCGGTAGATGATCTGGCCGTCCACCAGGACCAGCGCGATCCCGATCGCGAGGAACGAGAGGTAGGCGTTGGTGCTCATGCCGGGTGCTCCTTTCCCTGCCGTGCTCCCGTTCCCTGGTTACCCGCGGCGCGGCGCCGGAAACGGGGCCTTTCGGGTGCCGCCGATGCGTCCGGCGGGTGATGATTGGCTCGGCCCGGGGCCGGGTAACCCGCACCGCATGGTTCAGCGCGAAGAGGACGGAAGAGGCACGCTCACCGCGGCTGCGCCAGTGGTCGAGCTGCGCCTGCCGGCGAACGGGGAGCTGCTGTTCCTCGCCAGGCTGGTGGCCGAGGACCTCGCTTCCTCGGCGGAATTCCGGCTCGACGAGGTCGCCGACCTCCGGTTGGCAGTCGACGAAGCCGTCGCGGCGCAGGCACGGCGGGCGGACGACGGCGCGGTCCTGGAATGCGCGTTCCGCTGCGCCAGCCGGATAACGGTCACCGTCACCACGACGTCGTCGTCGGAGTTCCCGCCCGGGCCGGACGAGGTCGGCTGGCTTATCCTGCGCGCGCTCACCGATTCGCTCGCCGCGTGGACCGAACCCGCGCCCGGCGCGGACGGCTGGCGGCTGTGCGTCGAATTCACCAAGGAGCCGTACCCCGCGCTGGGCTGAGTTTCGCTTCCGTCCGAACGGGAATCCGGCTCGCATGCGCCGAGTGGACGAACTTCTCGCCGAGCACGGCACGACTTTCGCCGAAGAGGCGGGCATCAAGCTGGCCGACAAACCGCAGCCGCTCTACCGGTTGCTGGTCCTCGCCACACTCCTGTCCACGCGAATCAGCGCCGACCTGGCCGTCGCCGCCGCGCGGGAACTCTCGCGTTCGGGCTGGCGTTCCCCGGCGGCGATGCGCGATTCCACATGGCAGCAACGCGTTGACGCGCTCGGCCGCGCCCACTACGTCCGGTACGACGAAAGCACCTCGCACCACCTCGGCGAAGGAGCCGATTTCCTCCGCGACCGCTACGGCGACGACCTGCGCCGGATGGCCGACGACGCCGACGGAGATCCGCGACGGCTGGAGAAACTCCTCGCCGAGTTCCCGCGGATCGGCCCGACCGGCGCGCAGATCTTTTGCCGGGAAGCACAGGCGGTCTGGCCGTGGCTGCGCCCGTATTTCGACCGCAAAGCCTTAGCCGGTGCGAAGAAAGCCGGTCTGCCCGACGATCCGCAACGGCTGGCGAAGCTGGTTCCTGGCGACGATCTGGCCAGGCTCGCGGCAGCATTGGTACGACGAAGCCTGCGGCGTTAGCCCGGGTGCTCCTCGACGCCCTCGCGCACGATCGCCACCGGGCACGGCGCGTGGTACGCCATCGCGTGGCTCACCGACCCGAGGAACGCGCCCCGCAGCGCACCGCGGCCGTGCCCGCCGACCACGAGCAGCGTCGCCGCCTCCGCGTGGTCCAGGAGCACCTCGGCCACGCTGCCCAGCGCCACTTCCCGTCGCACCACGACGTCCGGATGCAGCTCGCCGAGACCGGTCAGCGACTCCGCGAGCAGCCGCTCGCCCTCGTCTTGCGGGCTCTGCTGCCCCTCGCCACCGGAGCGGGCCGGGCCGAAGACGTCCTCCGGCGGTTCCGACCACACGTGCACCGCGTGCAAGCCGCACCCGTGCCGGTCGGCGAAGTCGTACGCGTACCGGACCGCCGCGACGCTGGCCGGCGACCCGTCCACCCCGACGACGACCCGCCGGGCCTTCTCCCTCCCCGGCCGCACCACGACGACCGGGCGCGCGCTCGTGTGCACCACCTGCGAGGCCGTCGACCCGAGCAGCAGCCGGGGCAGCCCGCCGCGCCCGGACGCGCCGACGACGATCAGCTCCGCCTGCCGCCCGATGTCGGCCAGCTCCCAGCTCGCCCGCCCGAACCGGACCCGGGTGCGCACCGGCAGCCCCGGCCGCTTCCGGCCGACCTCGGCGGCGACTCCGGCCAGCTCCTTCTCCGCGTAGTCCACCACGGACTGATCGGCCACGATCTCGCCCGCGACCGGGGTGATCACGCCGGGAACGAAGTCGACGTTCGGCATCGGCAACGTCATGGTCCGCACGAGGACCAGACACGTCCCGAGCGCCTCCGCCTCGGCGGCGGCCCAGTCCACGGCCAGCCGGGCGCCCTCGGAACCGTCGTCCCCGACGACGACTCCCGGCTCGGCCCGGTTCTCCTCGTCCATCACCCGCCTCCGTTCGCGCGCGACGCTTTCCCGCTAGGTACCCGGTCGCCTGGCACGGCAATCGGGCGCTGCCCGGTCCGGCGGCTTCCGCGCTGGTCAGCGGGGTTCGGGCGGCACGGGCGGTTCCGGCGGAGGCTCGGTGACCCGCTGCTCAGCAGGCACAAGGCCGAGGTGCGCGATGCGGCACGGACGCGGCCGCCCGGGCTCCTCCGCGCCGGGGCGTTCGACGGGGAGGCCTGAACCTCGGCAGCTCGGCGGCCCGTCACACCGAGTCCGGCGCCGATCTGCTCCACCGGCCCGGGCACCACCCTGCCAACCACCCGACAGCCGGGCCCGAACCCTGGGCGAACCCAACCGTCCCGCACACCGCGTCCGGCCCCGATCTGCTCCACCGGCCCAGGCACCACTCGACAGCCGGGCCAGAACCCCGCCAGCCCAGCCGCCCTCACACCGGGTCCGGCTCCCCCAGCTGCTCCACCGGCCCGTCCAGCTCCTCATGCCGAGCCGCGAGCGTCCCCGCCAGATGCACCAGCTTCACGTTCAACTGCTGCGAAGTCCGCCGCAGCAGGTCGAACGCCGCTTCCGCGTCCAGGCCCCGGCGGGCCATGATGATGCCCTTCGCCTGGCCGATCACGTCCCGGCTGTCCAGCGCGCGCCGCAGCTGCGCCTGGTGCAGTTCGCTCCTCGTCACCGCGTCCGTTTCGGCCACCGCGAGGGTCGCGTGGCTGGCCAGGAGCAGCACGACGTCGCGGTCTGCGTCGGCCAGGCCGCCGGGAGTGCGGGAGTAGAGGTTGAGCGCGCCGGAGAACCGCGCCACGGCGTCGTCGGCCAGCGCCGTCGCCAGCACTGCGCGCCAGCCCGCCTCGGCCACCGCCGGGGCCCAGCGCGGCCACTGCTCGTCGCTGCGCAGGTCGGCGCTCTCGAGGAATTCGGGCCGGTCGGGGATCGCGGCGTCGTGGCACGGGCCCTCGCCCAGCGTGTACTGCAGCCGGTCCAGGTCAGCGGCCTTCGGGTCGGTGTAGGCGGCGGTGTGGAAATGCCCGTCCGGCGCGCGCAGCGTGATCGACACCAGTTCGGCCGCGGGCACCAGCGACGCGGTCGCGTCCACGATCAGCTGCAGGACCTCGCCGACGGTCCGCGCGGCCAGGAGCATCTCGGTGAGCGTCCGGAACTGCTCGCCCGAGGGCCGCGGCGACTCGTCCTCGAAGGCCAGCGCCGCGGACGCGGAATCGGCGACCGGGACGCCCTCCTCTTCGAGCACCCGGCGGGCCACCCCGCCCTCCCGGCAGGCGAACACCGCTTCGCTCGGCCGGGCCGTCTTGCGCAGCGCGGCGAGGTCCTGGCTCGAGAACGAGGTCAGCTCGCTCAGCTCGAAAACCACCATCCGCGGCTCCGCGGCCAGCACCTCGCCCACCTCGGCGCGCAATCCGGCCGGGTCGCCGCTCAGCCGCACCACGGCCGAATAGTCGATCGACGCTTCCACGTTTCCCTCCCCGCCAGCCCGGTTCACCAGCAGTCGTTCCTGCCAACTTACTCGGGTCGAGGGCTGTGCAAGCCAGGTGCGCGTGCTGGGGAACAGCCGCCGCGATCCGGCCCGAGGGCACGGCTTTCGCCCGGCCCCTCCGGAAACCGGGAGGGCCGGACGAGCCGGGAACCGCTAGCCGACCTCGGCCGCCAGGTTCCGCGCGGCGGAGCCTGCTTCGACGGCGTCGGCAAGGCGTTCGACCACCCGCATCTCCCGGTCGAGCCCGAGAACTCGCAGCGGCCGCAGCACCGCGCGCCCCGCGGCGACCACGGCGAACGCGACGCCCGCCGCGTCCGCCGCCCGCGCGGCGCCGGTCAGCACCTCGAGCCCGCTGACCGAGCAGAACGTGACTTCGGTGGCGTCGACGATCAAAGCGAGCGGGCGCAGCGCCGTTTCGTCGGCCAGCACCTCGCGCAGCCGATCGGTGGAGCGCAGGTCCAGTTCGGCGGAAACCGCGACGACAGTCTCGCCCGCGGTAGTGGTGATCAGGGTTCTCGCCGGCGTTCCCGGCAGACACGAAAGCGTTTCATGCACCATGGAGCCCTCCTCGCAGATGCGAGACCGGGCCCGCGTTCGCGGCCCGGCCCTGGGCCCGAAGGAACGGGCCACACGGGATCAGGCGACGGCACGTGGGCTGAACCGCTCCTGGCAAGACCCTACCGCAGCACGGGGTCCGACGCACTGCCCGCCGCCTGCCGAAGCATCGATCTCGCCGGAGGAACTGTGGACAATGGACAGTCTCGGACACCCCGGCCGCAACGACGAAACCTTTCCATGCCAGCAATTATCCGAAGTCCATAATGGACTGAACGAGCCGCGCCGCCGGAACGGGAGCGGGCACTCCCGCCCAGGTTTCGCCCGAACCGGCTCGGGTACCCGAACAAGACGGTGACCCACCCGCACGACCGCGAGCCCGGACGTGTCCGATCTGCCCCGGCCGACGTCCGCGCGCGATGGCCGCCGCTCAGAAGCCGCGACTCGACCTGCGCCAACGCTGCGGAAACTCGCCAATAGCGTCCTCTGGCCCACGACGCCCGCGCTCTCGCAGCAAGCTAGTTCAGCGCCGCGAGGCACCGCCGCCGACCTTCGGCCGGGACGGCTCCCCGCGACGCCGAACCACTTCGCTATCCGGTTCGCCCTGTCCTGAGGCTTACTTCAACCGCTCGAGCAGCGCGTCGCAGAACGCCGGCAGGTCGTCGGGATTGCGCGACGTGATGACGCCGTCATCCGTCACGACCTCGCGGTCCACCCATTCCGCGCCCGCGTTGCGCAGGTCGGTTCGCAGCGACGGCCACGAAGTGACGGTCCGGCCGCGCGCGAGCCCGGCTTCGGCGAGCAGCCAAGGCCCGTGGCACACGGCCGCGACCGGCTTGCCCGCGGCGGCCGTTTCCCGGACCAGCGCGACCATCGGCTCGCTGGTGCGGATCTTGTCCGGCGAATACCCGCCGGGCACCACGACCGCGTCGAAGTCCGCCGCGACGGCCTCGTCCGCGGCTTGGTCGGTGGTGATTTCGGTGCCGTGCAAGGCAGTGAGCTTCTTGCCCCGCTCCAGGCCGACGACCACCGCCTCGTGCCCGGCGGCGCGCAACCGCTCGCACGGCACCAGGAATTCGTCGTCTTCGGTCATCTCGTCCACGAGCACTGCCACGCGGGCCATGCTGGTCTCCTTTCTGAACGGCGTCCGTTGCCGCCCGGTTACCCGCCGTCCGGCCGGGCCATGCCGCTTGTGCGGTGTCCCACGGCAGCCCCGCGGTCCCACGACGAAAAGCGCCTTGGAACCGCGGGGAAAACCGCGTCAGCCCGGAGGTTCGACGTCCCCGCGCCACGACCCCGTTTCGCGTCCGCGCTGCTCGATGAACTGCTTGAACCGCACCATGTCCCCCTTCACGCGCCGGTCCAGGATCCCGAGCTTGTCGGCGGCGTTCTCGGCGAGCCCCTCCGGGTCGATCTCCATCTGCGCGGTGACCCGCGTTTTGGTGTCGGCCAGCCGGTGGAACGTGATCACCCCGGCGTGGTCCGGCCCGGAATCCGAGCGCCAGGCGACCCGTTCGTCCGGGTGCTGCTCGGTGATGGTCGCGTCGAACTCCCGGCCGACGCCGCCGAACCGGGTGACCCAGTGCGTGTGCGTCGCGTCGAGCTGGCGGATCTCCTCCACGCCCTCCATGAACTCGGGGAACGATTCGAACTGCGTCCACTGGTTGTACGCGGTCGACACCGGGACGTCGACGTCCACGATTTCGGTGATCGTGCTGCTCATCCACTCCTCCTCGCAAGCGGGTACCGGCCCCGGGTGCCCGGGGCGCGGCGGGGCGAAACCGGCGCGATTGCCCGGCCGCGCGCCGGGTACCCGTTCAGCGGAAAGGAGGCGCCCATGCGAGTCGTGATCGTCGGCAGCGGGTTCGCCGGATACCACGCCGCGCGGAAACTGCTGCGCACCCTCGGCGACCGCGCCGAGATCGTCGTGCTGAACCCGACCGACTATTTCCTGTACCTGCCGTTGCTGCAGGAGGTGGCCAGCGGGATCGTCGACCCCCGGCACGTCGCGGTGTCCATTCCGGACACTCTGCGCGGCGTGCGGCTGGTGCTGGGCACCGCGGAGTCGGTCGACTTCGACGCCCGCACCGTGACCTTCACCGACCCGGAGGACCAGCAGCGGAAACTGCACTACGACCGGCTGATCCTCGCGGCGGGCAGCGTCAACAAGCTGCTGCCGATCCCCGGGGTCGCCGAATGCGCGCACGGTTTCCGCGGCCTGCCCGAAGCGTTGTACCTGCGCGACCACATCACTCGGCAGATCGAGCTGGCCGCCGCGACCGACGACCGGTCCGAACGCGACGCCCGGTGCACGTTCGTCGTCGTCGGCGCGGGCTACACCGGCACCGAGGTCGCCGCGCAGGGCCCGGAGTTCACCGCCGCCCTCGCGCGCCGTCATCCCGAACTCGACGGACAGCCGATTCGCTGGCTGCTGCTGGACATCGCCGACCGCGTACTGCCCGAATTGGACCCTCGGCTCGGCGCCACCGCCGACCGGGTGCTGCGCGAACGCGGCGTCGAGGTCCGGATGAAGACGTCGGTGGACCGGGCGGACGTCGAAGGCGTGACGCTGACCACCGGCGACGCGGTGCCGACGCATACGCTCGTGTGGTGCGTGGGCGTCCGCCCCGATCCGCTGGTCTCCGACCTGGGCCTGGAAACCGTGAAGGGCAGGCTGATCGTCACGCCGGAGCTGAACGTGCCCGGCCGCGACGACGTGTACGCCTGCGGCGACGCGGCCGCGGTGCCGGATCTGACCCGTCCCGGCGAGACCACCCCGATGACCGCGCAACACGCGCAGCGGCAAGGAAAACTCGCCGGGAACAACGTCGCCGCTTCGCTCGGTGTCGGCCGCCGTCGCCGGTACCGGCACCACGATCTCGGCTTCGCCGTCGACCTCGGCTCGGGCCAGGGCGCGGCGAACCCGCTGCACATCCCGCTGGCCGGCCTACCCGCCCGGCTGGTGACCCGCGGCTATCACCTGCTGTCCCTGCCGGGAAACCGGCTGCGCACGGCCGCCGATTGGGCGCTGCAGAAGATCGGGCGGCGCCAGACCGTGCAGCTGGGGCTCGTCCGTTCGGGCGCGGTCCCGCTGGACACCGCGTCGCCCGAGCTGCCTCGGACCCGGTGAGGCTTTCCCGAACGTTGGAAGGAAGAAATGGACACGCACGAACTCCGCGCGCTGCTGACCGACGGCCCGTTCGTCTCGGTGCACTTCGACGAATCGCACGACACCGAGGACGCGGCCAAGCAGTTGCGGTTGCGGCTCAAGGAAATCGAGGCCGCGCTCGAAGGCCAGGGCGCCGACCGGCCGACTGTCGGCGAAGTCCTCCGCGCCGTGGAGGAAAGCCCTCCGCCGGTCGGACGGGCCGGCCGCACCATCGTCGCCGCGCACGGCACCGTCCTGCTCGACCGGCGGCTCGCCGCTCCGCCGCCGGCGCAGGAAGCGCGTTACTCCGCGCTGCCGTACTTCCTGCCGACGGTGAGCCATCTCGAAGAAGCGCCCGCCCATCTGGTGGTGCTCGTCGACCGGACCGGCGCCGACATCGAGGTGCACCGACCGGACGGCAGCGTGGAAACCGAAACCGTGCGCGGGCAGGAACACCCGGTGCACAAGGTCCGCGGCGGCGGTCCGGCGCACCGCGACATCCAGTCGCACGCCGAGCAGACCGCACACCGCAATCTCTCGGAAGTCGCCGAGCACGTCGCGAAGGCCGCCGAACGCGTGCGTCCGCGAGCGATCGTCCTGGCCGGCGAAGTCCAGGCCCGCACCGAACTGCACGAGCGCCTGCCGGAACCGGCGCGCTCGCTCGCCGCGGAGGTCGACGCGGGCGGCCGGGCCTCCGGCGCCGATCGGTCCGAACTGGACCGCGCCGTGCACGAACTGCTGACCGGGCAACGGTTGCGCGAGCTGGACGACCTCGCCGAACGCTTCCGCGCCGAAGCCGCCCGCGAATCGGCGCTGGCGGTGAGCGGGTTGTCCGCCGTGACCGCCGCGCTGGCGGAGGCGAACGTGGCGACGCTGCTGGTGGGAGACTCCGGCGAGGCCAGCGTGTACACCGGCCCGGAACCGACCCAGATCGGCGTAGCGCGGCCCCGCCTGGACGCACTCGGAGCGGACGACCCAGCCCGCCGTCGCGCGGACGAGGCTCTGCCCTACGCGGCGGTGGCAGTCGGCGCGGATGTCGTGGTGATGGACGAACGGCTCGACCTGGCCGACGGATTCGGTGCCCTGCTGCGCCATCCGTGACGCGCATGGCTGGGCCCGGGTGCCTCGACACCCGGGCCCAGCTCGTGTCTACAGTGGACTCTCAGCGCAATGCGGGCAGCAACTCCCGCTCCGCGAACTCCACGAACCCCGGCTGCTGCTCCGCACCGCCGATCTGCACCAACGCCACATCGGTGAACCCCGCCTGCGCGAACTCCTTCACCGCGTCCACAATCGGCCCCGCGTCCGGACCGCACGGGATCCCCGCCGCCACGTCGTCCTCGCGCACGAATTGCGTCGCCGCGTCGAACGCTCGCGTCCCCGGCAACTCCGCGTTCACCGGCCACCCCGAACCGAACCACCGGAACTGCTCGTGCGCCCGGCGGATCGCCGCCCCGCGGTCCGGGTCCCAGCTGACCGGCAGCTGGCCGATCTTGCGCGTCGGCGGCCCGAGCCGAGCGTGGTCCCATTCAGTGCAGAGTTCCGCGTTCGGTTCGACCGCGACCATCGCGTCAGCCACCGGCGCGAAGCGCTGCACCGATTTCGGGCCGGACACCGCGATCGCGAGCGGCACGCGCGTCGGCGAGAGGTCCCACAGTTTCGCCCCGTCGGCGCGATAATGCTGGCCGGTATAGGTGAACGTGCCGCCGTCGAACAGGCCGCCGATGATCTGCACCGCCTCGGCGAGCCGGTCGTGCCGCACCGACACCGACGGCCAGCCCCGGCCCACGACGTGCTCGTTCAGGTTCTCCCCCGAGCCGAGCCCGAGAGTGAACCGGCCCTCGGACAGCAGTTGCACGGTCGCGGCCTTCTGCGCGACCACTACCGGGTGGTACCGCATGGTCGGGCAGGTCACGAGCGTCATCAGTTCGATCCGCTCGGTCGCCTGCGCCACCGCGCCGAGCACGCTCCACGCGTACGGCGCGTGCCCCTGTTCGGCCAGCCACGGCGAATAGTGGTCGCTGCAGGCCGCGAAATCGAATCCGGCCTCCTCGGCGGCGGTCGCGCAGCCGACCAGCTCGCGCGGCCCGGTCTGTTCAGTCATCAAGGTGTAGCCGATGCGCATGTTCTCCCCGTTCGACGGGCTCTTCGCAGGGCGCGTACGCCCCGGAACCTCTTTCTCCCCGCCCGGTTACCCTGTCCCGGCCCGGTTCACCCGTCGCGTCTGTCCGAAAGAGACTCCGGGGCGTCAGGACCCGGCCAGCGCCGCCTCGACCGTCGGGTACAGCGGGAGGCTCCGCTCCAGGCCGGTGAGCTGGATGGGCCGCACCGTCGCCCGGCCGGACGCGACGATGCGCAGGCTGGCGCGCGACGCCCGGTCCTGCGTCATGGTCACCAGCGCGGTCAGCCCGGCCGAGGCCAGGAACTCCACCGCGGCGAGATCCACCACCAGCACCGGCGGAGCCGCGGCCAGCGCCTCCTCGACCGCCGCGGTCAGCAGCGGCGCGGTGACCATGTCGACCTCGCCGTAGACCGTCAGCACCGCGACCGGAGGACGGTCGTCGCGCTCGACGCGGAACTCGCGCACCGGGTCGCTGCCGGGATCGGTCGGCTCGTCCATCGTCATGGTCCCGTCGTCGGTCGCCCCTGCCCGGCCGGGCAGGCGGGAGGCACCTCACCATGATGCCCGTCCCTCCGCGACGACGCAGGCGAGCGGCGGTCGATCCGCTCCGCCCGGTTCCGCCGAAGCATTAACGCCGACGCTCGTCCTTACGCCGTTTGCCTGATCCCTTGCCTTCCCGTCGATCAATGCGGTGACAAATTCACACCGGGCGATCAGGAAACGGGCACGGCCCCGAAGAATTGCCCGCCGATCCCATGTTTCACTCGACCGAGTGAGGGTATCCGACGGTGAGCACGCCTCATTCCCCACTGAGAGAAGGAAGACGAGGTTCTCCCCGTGATTGTTCTCGGCGTCATTCTGCTCGTGATCGGGTTCGTCGCCTCGATCCAGATTTTGTGGAGCATCGGGATCGCCCTCGTGGTGATCGGCGCGATACTGGCGGTGCTCGGCGGGACCGGGCGCCGAATCGGCGGCCGTGCCCATTGGTACTGATCCCAGTACTGGTCGCCGGAAACGGAAACCGCTGGCTGAGGCTCCGGGACGAATCCCGGAGCCTCAGCCCGTTCCGGTCAGCCGGGCCGCCAGTTCCCGTGCGGCCCGCACCGTCGTCGACCCCCGTTCGCGGGCGCGCGACAGCACCGCGCTCGTCGTGTCCGCGATCGCGTCGACCTTCGCGTTCGCCGCCGCCTCGTCCCAGCCGAGTTCCTCGCGGCCGACCGCGTGGATGATCCCGCCGGCACTGGCGACGACATCCGGAATCCACGTGATTCCCCGGTCCCGCAACACCGTCGCGACCTCGTCGGCGACGAGCTGGTTGTTCGCCGGACCCACGATCAGCGACGCGCCGCACGCCGCGGCCGACTCCGCCGTCAGCAGTCCGCCCGTCGCGGCGGGCACGAGAACGTCCAGCCGCTCCCGCACCAGATCCGCCGTCGTCCAGCTCGCCCCGAGTTGTTCCGCCACCGGCCGGAGCTCGCCGTCGACGTCCGTCACGACGACGTCCGCGCCCTGGGCGAGCAGCGATTCGCAGACGAGCCGCCCGACGCTCCCGAACCCGATCACGCCCACCCGCGACCCCGCGACCGAACCCGGCGCGACCCCGGCCCGAAGCGCCGCCAAGACTCCCCGCGCGGTGGCCGCGCTCGACGTCCCGCTGCCGCCTTGCGCCTCCGGACGGCAGAACGCCCAGCCGTGCGCGAGGCGGTGGATCTCCGCCATGTCCTCGGATGTCGACCCGATGTCCGGCCCGGTGCGATATCGCCCGCCCAGCGCGGAAATCGCCTCGGCGATGTCGGCGATCAGGTCGCGCCGCCGCGCTCCCTCCGCGGGCAGGACCGCGACAGTTTTGCCGCCCCCGTAAGGAAGTCCGGCCAGGGCGCACTTCATCGTCATCGCCGCCGACAACCGCAGCGCGTCGTCCACCCCGTCCCGCCACGTCGGATACGGCTTGATCCGGCACCCGCCGATCGCGGGCCCCCGCTCCGTCGAATGAATCGCGACGGCGATCGGGACCCCCGACCGGGTGCCGCGAACAACCCGCAGTACTTCCCCTTCAAAACTCTCTGTTCGGTTCACGGCCGCAAGCCTGCCCCTTCCGTCGCCCTTGCTAGCCCGCAGACAGTGATATGTTCGGAAAATGCCCGAACTTCCGAACCTGGATCGGATCGACAGCCTCATCGTCCACGAACTCCAGCAGGACGCCCGGATCCCGATGCGCGACCTCGCCGAACGCGTCGGCGTCGCCGCGTCCACCTGTTCCGAGCGCATCGGCAGGCTGCAGGCCCGCCGCGTGCTGACCGGATTCCACGCCGAGGTCGACCTGCCCGCGCTGGGCAGGTCGGTGCAGGCCATGGTGTTCGCCCAGATCCGCCCGCTCAGCCGGCCGGTCATCGACCGTTTCCGCCGCGACGCGCTCGCGATGCCGGAGGTGATGGCCGTCTTCGTCCTCGCCGGCGGCGACGATTTCCTGCTGCACGTCGCGGTCCCGGACGTCGCCCGGCTGCACACGTTCCTCGTCGAGGATCTCAGCAGCCGCAAGGAAGTCGTGCAGTTCCGCAGTTCGATCGTGTTCGACCACAGCCGCAAGCGGGCGATCGAAAACCTCGCCGGGGAGCAGTGACCGGGCGTCGCCGGTCGCCAATATTTCGTAAAGACCAATTAATCCGCCGCGCCAAAAGATACCCACCTCGCGGAAATGCTTTCCCGATAAGAACACCTTAGAGCTTCCCTGACCATTAGGTCGGGTGCGATTCTTTACCTGTTTCCCCATGCCGAAGTGCGCCCGTTCGGACGCTGGGTGGCCGATCCGGCCGCTGCTAGTGTCGCCAGCACGGGCAGGGGGTCGCCGTCGCGCGAAATTGCCCGGAACAGCCACTGGCGCAATCGAGTTCCCGAGGGAGTCGGCATGACCGCTGTCGCCGTGCATCGCTATCTCATTCCGTCCCAGCCCCACCGCAAGACACTGCACGAACTTCTGGACATCGCGCTGCGAGTGGAGTTCGCCACCATTCCGCCCTATCTCACCGCGATGTACTCGATCAAAGACAAAGCTTCCCCGGCCTACCAATTCGTGCGCGGGGTCGCGCTCGAGGAAATGCTCCACCTCAATCTGGCCGCGAACCTGCTCAATGCCGTCGGCGGCACACCGACCCTGGTCGCCGAGCCAGGAGCCGCGTCTCCGTTTCCGCCGAGCTATCCCACCCATCTTTCCGAGGACGCGGAGGACGGCGGGCCGTATCTGCAGCTCATGGCGGCGTCGCCGGAGCTGTTCCGCAGCACCTTCATGCGGATCGAACAGCCGGCCCAGCCGGACGCGGTCGCGCAGGAGGAGGATTTCTCGACCATCGGCCAGCTGTACTCGGCGATCCTGAAGAAACTCGAGGAATACGACCGCACGCCCGGACGCGCCTACGACGTCTCCCGGCAAAGCGACCAGTGGAACTTCGGCAACAGCGGCGGAACGGTCGTCCTCGTGAAGGATCTCGAGTCCGCGAAGAAAGCGGTCAACGAGATCGTCGAACAGGGCGAGGGCGCCGACCTCAGCGGCGAACTGGACGATCCGAAATACCGCGTTCGCGAGCCGTGGGGCCAGTACGAGTACTACGGCCCGCGCGCCGACGGCACCTACGGACCGGTATTGGGCACGCCGCTGGAAATGTCGCACTACTTCAAGTTCAAGGCGATCGCCGACGGCACTGTCCCGCTGCCCCCGACGTATCCGATGATCGCCAATCCGGCCAAGGCCAAGTACGAAAACCAGACGGCGGCCGCGCTCAGCGACCTGTTCGACCACGCCTACAGCGCGATGGTCGACGATCTGCAGAAAGCGCTGCGCGGCGACCGGGATCTCTTCTTCACCAGTGTCGTGCCCGCGATGCGGGTGACCCTTCCGTCGCTCGCCACGCAGCTGATGCGGACCCCGATCGCCGTCGAAAGCCACACCGCCGACGATCCGACCGCCGGCCCGGCTTTCCGTTACCTGCCGGTGAAAGACCGCCGGAAACCGCAGGAACTCGACCGGCTCGTCGCGGATCTGGCCGCCGGCGGGTCGCCGACGCTCGCCGCCACCCTGCGCCGGATCCAGGAGAACCGGCCCGAGACGAGCACGGAGGCCGGCCATGTCTGAAGCGTTGGCGCAGCTCAGCCGCACGGTGTCGATCTTCCCGGCGATCGGCGTCGCCCGGCTCGGCAACACCGGCCCGGGCGACAGCACCGAGGACTACTACCTGCCTCCGGACGGGATCGGCCGGCTGCCCCGCGAAAGCGAGGGCGATCTGCCCTTCGAACCGGCCGGCTTCCGGGACCGGCACGGCCGCCTCCGCAAACAGGCCGCGACCTTCGCCCTCTACGCCGCCGACCGCCGGGAACCGCTCGCGACCGGGACCCGGCTGCCGCTGTCCGACGGCAGCACCGCGACGATCGTCGACATCGTCTGGACGGCGCATCTCGCGAACAAAAAGCCGTCCTGGTACCAAATCCAGGACCGGATCGGCGAGACCGGCTATCCGGCCGGGCACCCGCTGCGCAACGAGGACGTCCAGGGCGAGGCGCGCAAGAAGCTCATCATCGACCCCGGCCCGCGCACGGTGAGCGGCCGCGGGACCAGGATCGGCGAGTTCGACCGGAACGACGGCCGCGGCCGGAGCACGTTCCCGCCGGACAGCCCGGATCCGGCGAGGCAGCGGATCACCACGCTCGGCCGGATCGCGGTCCGGCCCGACGGCAGCCTGCTCCTGCTCGGCGGATCCGGAATCTCCTACTCCACCGCCGCCGAGCCGGGCATCCCCGACGACGACAACAACGACGGCTGGTGGGACGACGTCTCCGACGGCCCGGTGTCCGCGACGATCGTCGTGCGCGTACTCGACCAGCACGGCGCCGTGGTCGGCCCGGAGCAGGAGATCCGCCTTGACGACAAGGCGTGGGCGATCGTCGCCCCGCCCGCCTACGCGCCGGAGATCGTCAACCTGGTCACCCTGTACGACACGATCTTCGACATGGCCGTCCGGTTCGCCGGCCTGCGCCCGGACCTCTACGACAACGGCCAGTGGCAGGAGACCTACCAGCCGCACTACCCGACGGAAATCGAACCGATCCTGCGCCGGGCGGCCGTGCTCCCGTGGGTCGTGGCGGTCCCGCCCAAGGTGCACACCTTCGACCTGGCCCGGCTCGGCGCCAAGGACCCGCGCTACGACCAGATCCGCCGGCGGCTTTTCGAGGTCCTGCGCCCGCCCACCACGCCCAACACGCTCGCCTCGGCCAAAACCGGCTACCGGATGATGCCCTACATCGTCGGGGAAGACGCCGCCAGCGACAGCCAGCTGACCGCGAAGTTCCACTCCCTCACCGCGACCCAGTACTTCCTGCTGAGCCAGTGGGCCGACGGGAACTTCCTGACAGCCGACCAGCCCCCGAACCCCGGCTCCGCGGCGGAACGCCGGCCGGGCCACCACCTGACCGAAGCCGCACTCGGCAACTGCTGCGGCCCGCCCTTCGCGCCCGGAATCGAGATGTCGTGGCTCTCGCGCGTCCCCGCGGTCTACTCGGCACCGTTTCGGCTCCGCCCGGTCCCGCACCTGCCGGTCGAAGCAGGACAGCTGAGCCTGATCGCCGACCCCGCGCGCGGACTCGAACCCGGCGACGTCACGAAGTACCTTTCCGTTCCGTGGCAAGGAGATTTCAACACCTGCTCGGTCCTGAAGGTCGACGACCACTACCTCTGGTGGTGGCCGGCCCACCGCCCGATGTTCGTCTACGCCCGCCGCGACAAGCCCGGCCCGGCCGACTGGAACCACGTCGGCTGGGTAGGCACGGTCCGCGACCAGACAGTGAAGGGCTACGTGGCTTTCGCCGACAACCTCGGCATGGCCCAGCACTGGCACGAACTCGGCTTCGTCGCCCGCAACACCCGCCTCCGGCCGTCCGACGACACCCAGCCGCGGGAACCGCAATTCATCGAAGTACGACGGACACTGCCCCGGCCGGGGTATGTCCTCGACGACCACAACCAGCCGCATGCCTAGGGTCCTCAAGGTGGCGGTGCTGGGAGCGGGACCGGCCGGGTCGAGCACGGCGATCGCCCTGCGGCGCGCGGGGTGCGAGGTCGTGCTGATCGACCCGGACGGTTCCTCCTTGACGGGCGAGGCGGTTCGCCTCGGCACTTCGCGGGCGGCGGTCGGCGGTGGGAATGGCTTCGCTCGTGCCGCGGCCCTTGCCTATGGATCCGCCGGTGTGGCAGGTCAGCCGCTTGCTCGCCGGGGGTCCATCGCTGCCGCGACCGCGCCGTCTGGCCGTCCGGACGCCGGATCCTCATTCGCGCAAACCGAGACCTCCGGCCCATCCGGTGCGGTCGGGCCGCGCGGCAATCGCGAAACCACCGATTCCTCCCGCGCAGCGTCCTTCAGCACCGGGTCGCCGCGCGGGGCCGGAGAACCCGGCCCGTCCGCCGATGCACCCTTCGACCCCGATCTCCCCCGCGCCGCTGGAGAACCCGCACCTCCCGCGATGGCCGGACCGTCCTTCCGCAACGGCGCTCCGCACGCACCCGGAGAATCCGTCCCGCCCCCGATCGCCGGAGCCCTCGCCCGGCTCGGCCTCAGCACCGCCGCCCTCGACCGCGACCACCTGCGTTCGCTGGGCACCGCCTCAGCCTGGGGTGCCCCCGGACTCCGGTACCGCGACTACCTCCACGACGGGCTCGGCCCCGGCTGGCACCTCGACCGCCCCCGGTTCGACCGGATGCTGCGCGCCGCCGCGGTCGCCGCCGGAGCCGTTTTGGTCCAGGATCGCTGGTCGTCCGCCCGCCGCACGGCGGAAGGCTGGTCGCTCACCTGCCACAGAACCCGCCTGACCGCCGACGTCGTCGTCGACGCCACCGGCCGCCGCGCCGCGTTCGGCACCGCGCAAGGGGCCCGGCGCTGTTTCGCCGACCGGCTGGTCGGCGTCGCCGCAACCGTGCCCGGCCCGGACGCCCGCAGGCACGTCATCCTCGAGTCGGCGGAAAACGGCTGGTGGTACGCCTCCCCGCAACCCGGCGGCCGGCTCACGCTCGCCCTGCTGTCCGACGCCGACCTCGTCCGCCGCGAAGGCTGGGCCAGGCCACCGGGATGGCTGGCGGCACTCCGCGAAACCCGGCACCTCGACCTGCCGCCGGACGAACCGTCCCTGACCGTCCGCGACGCCCGCTCCCATCTGCTCACCCCGAGCGCGGGCCGGGGCTGGATAGCCGCCGGGGACGCCGCAATGGCGCTCGACCCGCTCAGCAGCGCCGGAGTCACGCTGGCGATCGAGTCCGGGCTGGCCGTGGCAGACCTGATCGCGTCCGGGCACGTCGACTCGATCCGGCACCGGCAGCAGCTGCGCCGCCGGTTCGACGCCTACCTCCGGCAACGACGCGAGGTCTACCGGGCGGAACAGCGATGGGAGAGTCCATTTTGGACCCGACGCCGCGAGGGGGCCGTCGAGGCTCGGCACCTCGTCCTCCGCTGATCACGGCGTGGCCGCCAGCTGGGATCTCACGCGAGCCTTTCCGGCCGCCGCCAGAGGTGCACAGGTGGCCCCTCGGCGGCCAGCCGGAGATTGCCGCCCGACCCTCAGCGATCGGCCAGGGCTTGCCGCACGACCGCGGCTACCGCACGACGCCTCGGCGGTCGGCGGTCGGCGGTCGGCCGGAACCTGCCGAACCACCGCTCAGCGGCGAGCCCGAGTGTCCCACAACCCGGCACCGGCCAGCCGGAACTCGCCACACGCTCCTCAGCGGTCAGCCGGACCGCTCAGCACACAATCTCTCAGCGGCCAGCCGAAGCTCGCCGCACGGCACATAGCCTCTCGGCGGTCAGCTAGAGCCTGTCCCATATCCCCTCTATCCCCTCCCAGGCCAACCGGAGGTCGCCACAGTGCCCTCCCCGGTTAGCCCGAGCCTGCCGCACAACGCCTCACCGGCCATCCCGACCTTGCCCCACCACCCCAGCCTCAGCCAAGATCAGCCTCCGGGCGGATCTCGATCTCCGACCCCGGCTGGTCCAACTCCAGCACCACCAACTCATTCTCCCCCTTCCGCCACAACGACTTCGGCGCGTAAAGCGTCTTCTGCGGCCCGATCTTCCAATACCGCCCCAGGTTGAAGCCGTTCAGCCACACCACGCCCTTCTCCCACCCAGGCAGGGCCACGAAACCGTCCGCCGGGTCGGCGATCATCGCGGTCGCGCGGTGGAACGCCGGGCCGACGCCGGGCGATCCGGACGAGAATCGCAGCCGGGACAGGTCGTCCAGTGGGAGCGGCCGGATCTCCCATCCGAACAGTTTCTGCTGGGTGTTCATCGCGACCCAGCCGTCAATGCCCTTGCGATCCGCCAGGTACGGCCCGTAATTCACCCGGCCCATGGCGTCGACCAGGATGTCCAGGCGCGTGCGCGGTTTGTCGAGTTTCAGGTTCAGCGTCGCGTCCGGACGGTTTCGGTCCAGCACTCCCAACCGCACACCGTCGACGAATACCAGCGCCCGGTCCGCAAGTCCGTGGATGCTCAGCGGGCCGGAATGCGGGCCCTGCACGGTCGTGCGGTAGTGGATCAAGCCCGTGGACTGGCCCAGCCGTTCCATGGGCACCGGTTGCGCCGAATGGACCACTGTGGACAGTGCGGGCAGCGAGTCCAAAAGGGACACTGACTCGGCCGGACGCACAGTTTGCGCGGGCAGGCGCGGCGATCGAGCGGGCGGCGGAACGACCGGTTGCTTGGTGTATTTCGTAAGCACAGGCTGCAGCGCGGTGAACTTCGCGCCGACGTCGCCTGCTTCGCCGACGGGGGAGTCGTAGTCCTAGCTGGTCACGGTGGGCTGATATTGCAAGCCAGACGTGTTGGCACCAGCAGCGAAGCCGTAGTTGGTACCGCCGCAAGCCATATACAGGTTCACCGAAGCACCCGTCGCCAGCAGCTGGTCGACGTGAGCGGCGGTTTGCTGCGGATCGGTAGTGTGGTGCGGTTCGCCCCAGTGGTCGAACCAGCCGTCCCAGTATTCGGCCATCATCACCGGCGCTCCGGGGCGGAAAGCCTTCAGTGCGGCAATGCTCGGAGCCGGATCGCCGTCGCCGGTTCCGACTTCTAGCGTGCCCGGCAGTTCGCCGAAGCGCATGAAGAACTCGGAAGCACCGTCGGCGACGAAAAGAAGGCTCGTTATTCCGCGTGACCGCAGGCTGTCCCGCAAATGCGCGAGATAGCTCGTGTCATTGCCATAGCTGCCGTACTCGTTTTCGATCTGCACGGCGACGACCGGCCCGCCATGCTGCGCTTCCAACGGCTCGAGCTGAGGGATCAGCTGGTCGTACCACGCGTCGACGGCATTGAGATAAGCCGGATCGGCGCACCGCAGTTCCATGTTCCGGTCCGCGAGCAGCCAAGCGGGAAGGCCGCCGAATTCCCATTCCGCGCAAATATAGGGACTCGGGCGGACGATGACCTGGAAGCCGAGTTCCCCGGCCAAGCGGATGAACGCCGCGAGATCGCGAGGGCCGCGGAAATCGGCTCGGCCCGGCGTCGGCTGGTGGAAATTCCAGGCCACATAGGTTTCGACGGTGTTGAGGCCAAGCGCTTTGAGCCGCGACAGGCGGTCGTGCCACTGGTCTGGGCGCAACCGGAAATAGTGGATCGCGCCGGACACGATCTGGAATGGCTTGCCGTCCAGCAGAAAATGGTCGCCGGACACGGTCAGCCCGCGCCGGGCGGCCGCGCCCGCCGGTCCGGCGAACACCGTGCTCGCGGCGACTGCGGCCGCACCGCCGAGGAAGGTCCTCCTGGTCACGTCCATCACTCCCCCGCTCAGCCGGCCGTCGCCGCGCGGACCTGGACGAGGAACGCGTCGAGCACACCGTCGCCGACGAGTGCCTGCCGCACGCCCCACCTATTGCTGTTGCCCGTCTTGACCGCCTCCGCACGCGTGACCAGTGCATCCGCCGCAGCCGTCAGTTGCTCGGCTTTGGCGTCGTCACCGCGGGTCGCCGCGGCGAGCGCGTCCAACCGGGTCACCATCGCGTCGCCCCACAGCGCGGTCGCGTCCAGCCAGGGACCCGCCTCTGTGACGAAAGCGCTCTGCACCTGTCCGCCCCGGATTACCGTGGGAGCATTGCGGATCTGTTCGGCATACGAACGCAGCTTGTCCAGCGCACGATGATCGCCAGAGTTCCAATGCTGCCAGAAATCGGCCGCCTTAGCCGCGAGAACCGGTGCCTGCGGCTGCCATGGCGTCGGCCCGAAGACCGGTGCCAGGTGTTCGAGGTCGGCGAACACTTTCAGCGCCGCCGTCGCGCGGGGGTCGCCGCCCGCGAGCCGCGCCAACGCCTGCGGCCACGACCGCTCCGGCGAGTATCCGGCGTCGTTCCAGGAGAAATCGGCGACACCGAACTCGGCGACCTCGCTGGCCGCTTCCTGGTTCATCGGATTCGAGACGATTCCGTTGAGATATTTCGACAGCCCCGCTTCACGATGCGCGTACGGCGCGAGCAGCAACCGCCCGGCCGACTGCTCGTAGTCGTTGACCGGATAGTTGTCCCAGAGGAACACCTTCCGTCCGTACACTGTGGACACCTGCTGGGCCTCGTCGTTCGTCACGCTCGGCGGCACGACCGCGGTGCCGGTCCATTGCACGACGACGGACGGGTCGAGATTCTCCCGCAGCTGCGTCTTGTACGGCGAATCCTTGAGGTCGCTGTACTCCGTCGGCACTGTCTGCAAAGGACGGACGCCGTCGTGGTTCTTCACGAAGTTCTTGGTGATCTCGTTGAGCAACGAGACCTGCGCCTTGCCCGCGGCCGCCTGTCCGGGCGCTCCGAACGCCGTCTGGTCGCCAGCGCAGTTCCACTTGGTGTACGAGATGTCGTCGAACGGCAGCGAGAACGACCGCACGCCGAGGTCGTAGACAGCCTGGAATTTCGCCTTCACCGCCGCGACATCCTGCGGCGACGAGAAGCAGATCGACACGCCAGGCGACAACGCGTAGGTGAAGTCGACGTGGTTCGCATTCGCCGTACGCACGAGCTGGCCGAGCGCGTCCAGTTCCTGCTGCGGATACGGATCCCGCCACCGATCGCGCAGATACGCGTCGTCCTTCGCGCTGTAAATATAGGTGTTCGCCTTGGTCTCGCCGAGGAACTTGAGCTGCCGAATCCGATCGTCGTTAGTCCACGGTGGACCGTAGAAGCCTTCGATCGACCCGCGCAGCGCCATGTTCGGCCAGTCCCGCACCGCGACACCGCTCAGCGACCAGCCCTGTCCACTTCGGACAAACAGCTGCCGCAGGGTCTGCACGCCGTAGTACTGTCCGGCACCGTCGCGGCCGTTGATCGTCACTCCGCCGCGCCGCACGGCGAGCGAATAGCCCTCCGCCTGCGTCGGCGCATCCCCGCCATTGGCGAGCCGGACGACGAATCCGCCGGCGCCGATCTTCTTCACCCCGTGCTGTTTCAACAGGGAAATCAGAAGATCCTTGGCCGGACCGTCCGTGGTGCTGTCCGTTGCGAGCGTCACCGACAACGGCAACGACACATCGGCGGCGTCGCGGTTGATCTGTTGCGGTGTCGGGGAAACGACCGGCACCGAGCCCGGTCTGGCCGCAGCCGGCTGGACGACGGTGAGGGCACTCGTCGCGACGATAGCGGCGAGCCAAGCTCTGCGGCGTAGAGTCATGACTTCCTCTCAGGCGGCGGGGACAGTGCGGTACAACGCGAAGGTAGCCAGATACGGCGTCGCCCGCGACTGCGTGACGACGAGGCGCAGGTGGCGCGCGGTGATCGGCGAGGGAAGGGTGACGAGACGGTTGGCGCCGATCGTGGTGACAGTCGCGATCGTGCGCCAGGAACCGTCCACTTCGGCCTGAACGGTCGCGCCTTCGACGTGCTGGCCCCGGGTGATGTCCTCCCCCAGCCGGATCTGATCGAAGGCGACGTCCGAAGGCAGCACGACGTCCATCGTCCCGGCGAGTGCACCGCGCGGCGGCGACCACGACGTGGTGAGCGAGGAATCCGTGACCGCGTTCAGCCCCCGCGCACCGGCGGCGAGGTTCCGCGCCTGCGTCCTCGCGATAGCCTGCCCGAAGGACGCCAACGCCGCGCTGTCCGCCGGAGCGACGCGGCCGTCCGGTCCTGGCGGAACGTTCAGCAGCAGCGAGGCGTTGCGGCCCACCGAGGCGCGGTAGAGGCCGATGAGTTGCGCGGGTGTCTTCGGCTGTTCGTCCGGGTGGTAAAACCAGCCCGGCCGGATTGACACATCAGCTTCGGCCGGCGCCCACTCCAGGTACCGCACGGACGGGTCGGCGAGCACCTGCCGCGAACCGAGGTCGGCGCCCTCCGCACCGCCGACGAACAGCTCCTCGTTGTGCGCGGTGTTCGGATCGCCGGTGGTCGGCAGGGAACTCCATTCCGTCTGGCGGGCTTGGCCTTGCTCGTTGCCGACCCAGCGCACGCCCGCCGGTCCGGCGAACGTGACCGTGTCCGGCGAGAGCGCGTGGATCATCCGGAACCAGGTCGTGAAGTCGTAGTTCTCGCTGATTCCGTTGCCCCGCCAGGGATTCGCCCCGTCCAGCCACAGCTCGTCGATAGGACCGTACTGCGTGAACAATTCGTAGATCTGATTCAGGTAGTAGGTGTTGTAATCGTCCTCAGTGACGGTGAACTTCGGCAGTTTCCCAGCCGCGAGCGCCGGCGCCCGGTCGTCGTTCGGGACCAGCGACGGGATCGTGCGGACCTTCGCCGCGCTGCCGGTCCCGTACCGGCCCTGACCAGCGGGCGCATTCCCCCGGTCGTCGTAGGTCGCCTGCTCCTCGATGCTCAACGGCTGCCCGGCCGCGACCTTCGCTTCGACCCGCTTCACCTGGTCAGCGAAGAACTGCGCGGGCAACTCGGCTCCGTCCGCGGGCGACAGGTACACGCCGACTTTCAGTCCGGCTTTCCGTGCCGAATCAACGTAATCGCGCAGGATGTCCCCGCGCGGATTGGCGCATCCGGAGGCCCGGACTTGCCAATATGCGGACGGATCCTGCGCCCGGCCATCCTGCGCGGCCGCACGGGCCTTGGCCACCGCATCGTCGGCGCAGCCAGGCGTGATCCACCACGGGCTCGCGACGACGGAGTGGTTCGTGTAGCGCGTCGGGTAAAGGACAAATCCGTCGTGATGCTTCGCCGTCAGCATCACCTGCGTCACGCCGGCCGCCTTCATCGACCGCATCCACTGGTCGGTGTCGACTGCGGTCGGCGCGAACGTCGACTCCTTTTCCGCGCCGGAGCCCCATTCCCGGTCGGTGAAAGTGTTCATGCCGAAGTGCGTGAACGCGGTGACCGGCCGCTGCTGCCAGGCGACCTGCCCGGCGCGCGGCACGGTCGCGGCGGCTTTGGCGAGGATCCGGTCCATGCCGTCGCACGACTGCAGGGCCTGGATCGCCGCCGGGCGGATCGGCCCGTGGCAGCCGGTGGTGTCCGAGACGGCGGGAGCGGCGGTTCCCCCGGCCGCCAGTACCGCGGCAAGCGCCAGGCTCGCGGGAATCGACACGGCGGTCCTCCTGTCGGATCCGTGACCGAACGGTGACGGCGGGGAGCCTAAGTCGGGCATCCATCGGATGTCTAGACCTGATCGGCGGAGGCGGACCGGCTTTCACCCGAGCGCCGAGGCTTGGATCAGCCCTGTTCCAAGCTCTCTGCCTGGTTCCCGGCTCGTGTTGTCGCGGAGGCCCAGTGATCAGATGGATTGCCGTGTAGTACCACGGTCATCTACGCGAGGGGGTCACATGACAGTCACTGCAGGCGAGCCGCCGGTTCCGGCCGCGTTGACCAGCGCCGTCCAACGCTGGCGGGACCAGGACGAGCCGGTTCAGCCGCCGATCCGCTGGTCTCGCGAGGCCTGGCGCAGGCACTTCCCAAGTCAGCACGCGTTCCTCGACGCCCTGCCCGAGCGCATCGACCGAGCCGAAGCCGCTCGCCACGCGGCGGACGCGACGACCCCGGAGGGTGCGGAGCGTGCGTTCCTGGCCGCGATGATCTGGGGATACGGACGCGTCGGTTACGGCCCATGGCGCACCGCCCGCGTGCTGACCGAAAACCCGCACGCCGTCGATCGGCTGGCGGAGGCAGCTGTCGTCGCGCGTGAGCACGGCGGGTTGGCGGCGTTCCGCGATCTGGCGGAGAAACCGCTGCGCTACCTAGGCGTGGCATTCGGCACCAAGTACCTGCGGTTCGTCACCGCCGCTCGTTCCTCGGACAGAGCCCCGATCCTCGACGCCGTTGTCCGCCGGTGGGTCTCGACGCACACTGGCCAGCACCTGATGATCGACGCGTGGCGGCCTGCCGTTTACGAGAAGTACGTCGGATTGCTGACCTCATGGGCAGCTGAACTCGGGTTGGCCACGGATACCGTGGAGGAATTGATCTTCCGGTCCGCGGTGAGCCGGGAAGGGTCCGGCCAGTGGAGCGAGCCCTGGGCGGGCTCACGCTCGCCGGAGCAGCGGGCGCAAGCCGCGCTTCTCGAACTGGAGCAGCTCTTCGACACGGCCGAGGCCGAGCAGGCTCAGGAAGCCCGGCGTCATCTGGATGAGCTGGAACGCCTCATCCGGCAGTGCTGGACCGATTGACTTCTCACCGGGTCGGCTCCAGCGAGTGGAGCACGGAGCGCCAATGCCGGGCCCGCTCGATGATGTCGTCGGCGAGCTGCTGGTGGAACCGGCTCAGGGCGTGCAGCCGCGCGCCGGCCGGAGTCGACCGGCCGAGGCGAGCGGATCCGCGGCGCGCGGCGTCGGCGAGCTGGTGATTCCGCTGCGCGCTGGCGAGGAAGGCCTGAAACCAGGCGTCGGGACCGACCTCGTACCGTTCCGCACGGCTTTTCCCGGTGCGCTCCCGGCGCAGCAAACCCTCGCCTTCGAGATACCGGACCGTTTTGGAGATCGACGCCGGGCTCACCCGCAGGTGCTCGACCAGCTCCGCGGCGCCCATTCCGGCGTCGTCCGTGACGAGCAGCGCGGCGAGCACTCTCCCGGCCATGCCGGGCACGCCGGTGCCGATCAGCGTGGCAGCCAACTGCTGCTCGACCGTGGTTTCCGTGCGACGGCTTTGGACAGCACCGGGTTTGCGGTGGTGCGCGCGCCGTTTCGTGGCTTGGTGTGCGGCGTCCGGCGCGTACCCGGCGCGTCCGCCGTTGCGCGTGACCTCGCGACTGACGGTCGAGGTCGGCCGGGCCAGCCGGCGCGCGATCTCGGCGTAGCCGAGCCCGTCGGCCAGACCGGCGGCGATGACCCGCCGGTCGCGGCGAGTCAGCCGGGACCCAGGCATCTCAAACCTCCTCGTTGCAATAACCCTAGTCCTGATGCACCAACAAGACCATCCTGACCTGCGCAAATAACTCAACGCAGCGAGGTGCGAGGTTTCCCTGGCACGGAAGACCGCCGATAAGTTCCGGCCGTTCATCCGCACCGAGGAAGGAAGGCTCCGATGCCCGCGACCTCCGAACCCGCGATCCGGGTGCGAGGCCTGGAAAAATCGTACAAAGCACTGCCAGTGCTGCGCGGCGTGGACTTCGACGTGGCGCGGGGCAGCATCTTCGCGCTGCTCGGCTCAAACGGGGCGGGCAAGACGACGGTCGTGCGCATCCTCGCCACCCTGTTGAAGGCCGACGCGGGAACGGCACACGTCAACGGATTCGACGTCGCCGCGCGCTCGGCGGACGTGCGGGAATCCGTCAGCCTCACCGGCCAGTTCGCCGCCGTGGACGAAATCCTCACCGGCCGGGAAAACCTCGTGCTCGTCGCCCGGTTGCGGCACCTCCGAAACCCGGGCCGCGTCGCGGACGATCTGCTCGCCCGGTTCTCCTTGGAGGACGCGGCCGCGCGGAGGGCGGCGACGTATTCGGGAGGGCTGCGCCGTCGCCTCGACCTCGCGATGAGCCTCATCGGGAACCCGCCGGTCGTCTTCCTCGACGAGCCGACCACCGGCCTCGACCCGCGGGCGCGCGCCGAGGTGTGGCTGGCCGTCAAGGAACTCGCCGGGCACGGCACGACCGTGCTGCTCACGACCCAGTACCTGGACGAGGCCGAACAACTCGCCGACCGGATCGCGATCCTGCACCAAGGCCGGATCATCGTGAACGGCTCCCTCGCCGAACTCAAGCGACTGCTGCCGCCGGCCAGGGTCGAATACGTCGAGAAACAGCCGACGCTCGAAGACGTCTTCTTCGCGATCGTCAAGGAGCACCGATGACCAAACACTTCTTCGCCGACACCACTGTCCTGTTAGGACGCTAACTGCGCCGCATCGCGCGCAGCCCGGACACCGTCATCACGACCGCCGTTCTGCCGATCGCGTTCCTGCTGATGTTCGTCTACGTCTTCGGCGGCGCGATCCAGCACGGTTCCGGCAGCTATGTGACCTACCTGCTGCCCGGAATCCTGCTGATCACCGTCGCCTCCGGTATCTCCTACACCGCGTTCCGGCTTTTCCAGGACTTGCAGAGCGGGATTTTCGAGCGGTTCCGGTCCATGCCGATCGCCCGGTCCGCTGTCCTGTGGGGACACGTGCTGACGTCGCTGGTCGCCAACCTCGTCTCCGCCGCGGTCGTCGTCGGCGTCGCCGTGCTGATGGGATTCCGCTCCGGAGCGGGAATAGCGGCCTGGCTCGCGGTCGCCGGCATCCTGCTCCTGTTCACCCTGGCGCTGACCTGGCTCGCCGTCATCCCCGGCCTGACCGCGAGGTCCGGCGACGGTGCGAGCGCGTTCTCCTACCCGCTCGTCTTCCTTCCGTTCGTCAGCTCGGCTTTTGTCCCGACCAGCACGATGCCCGGGCCGGTGCGCGCCTTCGCCGAACACCAGCCGACGACGTCCATCGTCAACGCCATCCGCGGCCTGTTGACCCAGCAGCCAGTCAGCACCGAGATCTGGACCGCCCTCGGCTGGTGTATCGGCGTCCTCGCCCTCGCATCTGTCTTCGCCACGCTGATCTACCGCCGCAAGCAGCACGGTTAGCGGTTCAGGAAGCGCTCCAACTCCCCCGTAACGAACTGTGGGTTCTCCTCAACCAGCCAATGCCCCGCGTGCGGCACGTCCGCCGCCTGGACGATGTCGGTCACCCGCGGAGCCACCGTCGCCCGGATGGCATCCAGCTGGCCTTGGGCGGTCAGGAGCAACGTCGGCGCCTTCACCGGTGCCGCGGCCACCGTGTCGCGAACGTCCTTGTCCAGTGCCCGGTAAAGCTCGAAGCCGCCGGACAGAACCGCGGGCTGGCTGTAGGTTCGGGTGTATTCGTTGACTTCGGCGTCGGTGAACGGGGACTTGTCCGAGGTGCCGCCGAATGCGGTCCCGCCGAAGGAAACCTGCGGATAGAACAGCGCGAGATACTCGCGGACATCATCCCCGACAACCGCTTCCGGGACCCGGCGCTGGGAGTGGAAGGCGATGTGCCAGCTCAATGTCCGGTAAACAGCCGCGTTGATCGCGGGACCCGGCAGCGGCAGGTCGAAATAGCCGAGCCGGGAGGTGTCGCGAGGGAATTGGCTCGCGTACTGAAAAGCCACTGCCGCACCGAAATCATGGCCGATGACGGCGGCGTCCCGGATCTTCAACCGCTCGGCGATCAGGGTGTGCACGTACCGCGCCAGGGTGGCTTTGTCGTATCCGCTCGGGGTGCCGGTGCTGTCGCCCAGCCCGGGGAGGTCGATCGCGTAGACGGTGTGGTGCTTCGCGAGCGCGGGCATGACCGGCCACCAGCCGTACCAGGTCTGCGGCCAGCCGTGGATCAGGACGACCGGGCTTCCGCTTCCACCCGTCACGTAATGCATGCGGACGCCGTCGACGTCGGCGAACTCGTGCCGGAAGGTGCCTTGGAACGCGGGATCGTTCTGGGTGGCGGCGGCGTAAGGAGCGGCAGCGGGAGGGGTGGAACAGGCCACGGTGCCGATGGTGAGCAAGAGGGACAGGGCAAGCGCCGCGACAGAGCGCGGCACCAGCCGGGATGCGGTGATCATGGGGCCCAGTTTCGCCAGGCCGCCCCGGCGATGGCACGGAAACTTGCTGTTCCGGCAAGGGGTTGCGTCCGGTGCCCGTTCGATCAATTCCTTTTAGCCGAACAGGCAAGAACCGGTTCGGGGCAAATCCGGGAGGGTAGGGATGGGGAGGAGGCGGTCGGCATGATCGCCGCAACCGGAGGGATCGAAATGACCATGCGGAAATTCTGGGCCACCGCTGCCGTCTGCGTCGCCGCCACCGGCGGTTCTCTGCTGCTCAGCGGCACGGCGTTCGCCAGCCACCTCGAGTACAAAGGGCCTTACGAAACCCCGGACGATTGCGTGCACGCCCTGCGCGCCCTGCCGCCGGACCCCACTGTCGACGGTGCCGAGTGCATTCCCATGAAAGGCAAGCACTACATCGAAATCTCGCACACGAACTGAACGAGAAGGGTTTCCCCGGCCGGAAAGGCCGGGGAAACCGCCTCACTCGGCCAAAGCCGGAGCTGCCACGTGGTGGCAGGCCGCTCCCGAAACCGAAGCGGGCACCTGCTCCCGGCACAACCGCTGCCGCGCCTCCCCCAGTGCCGCATAAAGCGGGCACCGGGTCCGGAAGACACAGCCGCTCGGCGGGTCCGAGGGGCTCGGCAAGTCGCCGGCCAGCCGGATCCGGCCTGAGCGGTCCGCACCCGGCGAAGGCGAAGGCACGGCCGACAGCAAGGCTCGCGTGTAGGGATGCCGAGGAGCCGCGAAGACATCGGAAGTCCGGCCGTGTTCCGCCAGGTGTCCCAGATACATCACCGCGACCTGGTCGGCGAAGTGGCGCACCACGGACAGGTCGTGCGAGATGAACAGGTACGCCACCCCGGTCTCCTGCTGGATGTCCTGCAGCAGATTGATCACCTGCGCCTGCACCGAAACGTCCAACGCGGACACCGGTTCGTCGCACACGATCAGCCGCGGGTCCAGCGCCAGCGCCCGCGCGATGCCCACCCGCTGTTTCTGCCCGCCGGAGAACTCGTGCGGGAACCGGTTGTAGTGGTCCGGCCGCAGGCCCACCCGGTCCATGAGGTCCCGCACCCGCGCCTTCACCCCGCCGGGCGGCGTGATGCCCTGCGCGAGCAGCGGCGCGGCGATCGCCGTGCCCACGGACTGGCGCGGGTTCAGCGCCGAGGCCGGGTTCTGGAAGACGATCTGCACGCGCCGCCGGTATTCCTGGAGGGCGGCGCCGCGCAGGGCGCCGATTTCCTCCCCGGCCAGCCGGATGCTGCCCGACGTCGGGTCCAGCAGGCGCATCACCAGCCTGCCGGTCGTGGACTTGCCGCAGCCGGATTCGCCGACCAGGCCGAGCGTCTGCCCGACCCCGATCGAGAAGCTGATCCCGTCCACGGCTTTCAGCGCGCCGGCCGAACGGAACAGCCCGGAGCGCACCGGGAAATGCTTCACGAGGTCCCGGACCTCCAGCAGCTCGGTCATGCCGCCTCCTCGAGATCACCGAGATGGCACCGCGACAGATGCCCGGCACCGGACAGCAACGGCAGCTCCGTCCGGCATCGATCGTCGGCCACCGACGACGCCCGCGGGCACCGATCCGCGAACAGACACCCCGCCGGGAGGTCGAGCAGCGCGGGCGGGAAGCCCGGGATCGGCCGCAGCCGTCCGGTTTCCTCGGCCAGCGACGGCATCGACGCCAGCAAGCCCTGGGTGTAGGGGTGGCCGGGCGCGGCGAAGAGGTCGTCGACGGACGCGACCTCCATGCACATCCCGCCGTACATCACCGCGACCCGGTGACACACCTGTGCCACCACCCCGAGATCGTGCGTCACCATGATCACCGCCGTGCCCGTCTCGGCCTGCAGTTCGCCGATCAGGTCCAGGATCTGCGCCTGCACGGTCACGTCCAGCGCCGTGGTCGGCTCGTCCGCGACGAGCAGTTCCGGCTCGCACACCAGGGCCATCGCGATCATCGCCCGCTGCCGCATCCCGCCGGAGAACTCGTGCGGGTACCCGGCCGCACGACGGCGCGGGTCCGGAATGCCGACCCGTCCGAGCATGTCGACCGCGACCTCGGCCGCGGCCTTGCGCGACACCCGGTTGTGCGTCCGGTACACCTCGGCGATCTGCGAACCGACCGGGTAGAACGGATGCATCGCCGACAGCGGGTCCTGGAAGATCATCGAGATCTTCTTGCCCCGGTAGGCCAGCATCGCGGATTCGGACAGGGTGTTCAGATCGGTCCCGTCGAGCACGATCTCTCCGGTCACCGTCGCCGGCGTTCCATTGAACAGGCCCAGCAGCGCCTGGCTGGTCACGGTCTTGCCGGACCCCGACTCCCCGACCAGCCCGATCGTCTCGCCCTTGCCCAGCGTCAGGTCCATCCCGTTGACCGCGTGCACGACGCCGTCGTCGGTCGGGAAGGCGACGCGCAGATCGCGGACCGCCAGAAGCGTTTCGGTTGCAGACACGTGCCCTCAGACTCTCACTCGGGGGTCGATCACCGCGTAGCACAGGTCGACGACCACGTTGGCCACGATGATGAAGAAGGCGGCCATCATGGTGACCGCCATCGTCACCGGCAGGTCGCCGGATTGCGCCGCGTGCACCGCGGTGAACCCGACGCCCGGCACGGAGAAGATCTGCTCGGTCAGCACCGCGCCGCCCAGCAGGCTGCCGATGTCGAGGCCGAGCATCGTGACGATCGGGGTGATGCCCGCCCGCACGCCGTGCTTGAACACGACGCGCCGGCGCGGCAGCCCCATCGCCCTCGCGGTGCGCATGAAGTCCTCGCCGAAGGTCTCCAGCATCGCGGTCCGGGTGATCCGGATGTACTGCGCGCTGAACAGCAGCGCCAGCGCCACCCACGGGAGCAGGTAGTTGCCGAACCAGCCGAGCGGGCCGGCCGGGCCGAACGGCGACGAGATCTCGTTGCTGGTGAACGGAAGCAGGTGCAGCGTGCTCACGAACACGAGCAGCAGCAGCAAACCCGTCACCGGGATCGGCAGCGACACCCCGCCCGAGGCGGCGCCGACGATCAGCTTGTCGGCGGCCCGTCCCTTGCGCAGCGCGGCGAGGAGACCGAGCGAGACCCCGGCGACTGTCCACAGCAGAATCGCGCCGACCGCGATCGACACCGTGTACGGCAGCGCCCGCGCGAGCACGTCCGTCACCGCTTCGTTGGTCTGGAACGACTTGCCGAGGCACGGCCACGCGCACACCGTCAGCGCGCCAGGCGCACCGATCATCCGGCTGTGCACGAAGCCGGACAGGTAGTCCAGGTACTGCACGAAGAACGGCTTGTCCATGCCCAGCGCGATCCGGGCCTGGTCGATCCGCTCCGGCGTGCACTCCTGCCCGCACGCGGCGGCGGCCGGGTCGGCCGGGCCGACCTGGAACAGCGCGAACGTGACGAAGCTGATCACGACCAGCAGGACGATCATCGCGGCCACGCGCCGCGCCAGGAATCCGATCACGTCCGCACCCGCCTGGTCCACTGTGGACACCGCATCGCCGGGGAATCCTCTCTCGTCGCTCGAGTGCTCGCTGGGGTGCTACTGGCCGACGCCGACGGCCGACAGGTCGATCGACCCGAAGAAGTAGCCGACCTGGGCGTTGCGCACCTTGGAACCGACCACGCTGTAGGTGTAGTTGCGCACCAGCGGCACGAGCGGGTACTGCTGCATGATCTGGTCCATCGCGGCAGCCCACTTGCGGCCCAGCTCCTCGGCGGACCCGTTCTGCCCGCGCAGCTGGTACAGCTCGCCCGACAGCTTGGCGTCGTAATACCGCGGGATGTTCGAGAAGCCGTAGGTCTTGCCGTCGAGGCTCGGGCCGATGTTCGGGTCGACGGTGAAGCGCACCGACGCGCTGTCCGCGCCGCCGCACCAGCCGGAGCGCGCGATGTCCGGCATCTGGTCGCCGGCGAGCACGGTGTAGTAGTTGGCAGTCGGGATCGGGCGCAGCTGCACGTCGACGCCCAGCGCCTTCAGGTTCTGCTGCAGAACGGTGCCGACGCCCTTGTACTTCGAGGACGCTTCGGCGTAGCCGTACACCAGCGACTTGGGATAGTTCTTGCCCTGCAACAGCTTCTTCGCCTCGTCGAGCTTCGGCTGGCCCTTCGGGTCCAGTGCGGTGTGCTGCTCGACGTATCCCTTCTGCGCGTCGTTGATATACGACTGCGGGATGTTGCCGAACCGCTCGCCGCCGTACTGCAGCAGGATCGCGTTGCGGTCCAGCGCCAGCGCGAACGCCTTGCGGACGTCCGGGTCGGTGATGGTCGTCGTGTTGAAGTTCAGCACGTCAGTGCAGCCGAGCAGACCGGCGGCGGTGCGCTTGGAGATGTCCTCGGCGGACAGTTTCGCGATGTCCGACGGCTGCAGCGCGCCCTGGGTGTCGAGGGTGAGCGCGGTCGGGTCCGCGTTGGAAAGCAGCTGCTGGCTGATCGTCGCCTGCGCGGTCGACAGCGTGAAGGTGAAGGTGTCGGGCAGCGCCGGGCGGTTCGGGTCGGTCGCCGCGTCCCAGTTCGGGTTGCGGACCAGCTTCAGGCTGCGGCCGCGGTCGTAGGACTCGATCTTGTACGGACCGCTGGACACCGGGTGGTTCGTGTAGTCGAGTTTGGTGTCCTTCGCCTGCGGTACCGGCGCGGTATTCGACCGCGACACCAGCGCCGGGAACTCGGCGAACGGCTGCTTCAGGTGGAAGACGACCGTGTGCTCGTCCGGGGTGTCGATCGCCTTGAAATCGCCGCCCTTGTACGGGCCTTTGTAGCCGTCGTCGGTCAGCGCGGAGTCGAGCTCCTGCGGGGCCTGGGTGTAGACGTCGCGCGCGTAGGTGCGTTCGACGCCGTACTTGATGTCCTGCGCGGTGATCGGCGTGCCGTCCTCGTACTTCAGGCCCTGGCGCAGGGTGTACGTCCAGGTCAGGCCGTCCGCCGACGCCTTGCCGAGGTCCGTCGCCAGGTCGGGCACGATCGTCGGCGGCTTGCCGGAGGTCTCCTTCGCCATGGTCAGCGTGCGGTAGTAGAGCTGGCCGACGTTGGCGGTCTGGACGTAGTTGCTGTTGCCCGGGTCGAGGGTCTGGAAGTCCGACGACATCAGGACGTGGATGTCGCCGCCCTTCGCCGTGGACCCCTCGGCCACCTTCACGGCGGCGCGCTTGGTCACGTCCTGCTGCCCGTTGCCCGCGCCCGCGGCGGGTTTCGGGCCGCCGCACGCGGTCAGCGTCAGCCCGGCGACGAGCGCCAGTGCTCCCGCCGCGGTGGTGCTTTTCTTCACGAACTACTCCTTATGCAGAAGGGAAATCAGCGACGGGACGCTTTGGGGTCGAGCGCGTCCCGGACAGCGTCGCCGAGCAGGTTGAAAGCCAGGACCGTGATCGCGAGCGCCCCCGCGGGCACCGCCAGGAACCAGGGGTCGGAGAGATACCAGTTGCCCGCCTGCGCCGCGTTGAGCATCTGGCCCCACGACGGCGTCGGGTCTTTCACGCCGACGCCGAGGAACGACAGCGCGGCTTCGGCGGTGATGTTGATCGGGATCAGCATCGTCGCGTACACGAGCACGACGCCCAGCACGTTCGGGATGATCTGCTTCAGGATGATCGAACGACGGCTCGCGCCGAACGCCTTCGCCGCCTCGACGTACTCCTGCTCGCGGATCGAGAGCACCTGGCCGCGCACCACGCGCGCGAGATACGCCCAGCCGAAGAAGCCGAGGATGATCACCAGCGAGGAGATCGGGATCAGGCTGCCCGAATCGAGAGCGGTGCCGCGCAGCCGGGACTGCAGGATCGGCGTCAGCGACAACACCAGCAGCAGGTGCGGGAACGCGAGGAACAGGTCCATGATCCGGCTGATGACCATGTCGGTCTTGCCGCCGAAGTAGCCGGCCGCCGCGCCGAGCACGGTGCCCAGCACGACCGAGACGACGGTGGCCAGCAGCGCGATGGTCAGCGAAACCCGCGCGCCGTAGGCCATCCGCGCGAAGATGTCGCGGCCGAGGCCGGGTTCGAGGCCCAGCCAGTGCTCGGACGACGGGTAGCGGTAGTAGTCCAGCGGCAGGCCGGGCGTCGTGAAGCCGTCGAGGAAGTCCGGGCCGGTGTGCGCGGTGAACGGGTCGGAGCCCTCGATGCCGGTCAGCACCGGGGCGAGGATCGCGAACAGCACGATCAGGCACACCGCGACCAGCGCCGCCATCGCGATGCGGCTGCGCCGGATCCGCAGCCAGGCCGTGCCCACGAGGGTGCGGCCGGTGCGGACGGCCGCGACCGGGGCGGGCGCGGCGGCGGCCGTGTCGACACCTTGCACGGGGTTCTCCTCAGCGAGAGCGAAACGATGGCGTTTGGTATACCAAGTGCTCGCCCAAGATCACAAGAGTGTCTTCGAGGATTGTTGCCGTGCTGTGTACTTCTTGCCGCAGCGCAAAAGGGCCGCACGTCGCCGGAGCGACATGCGGCCTACCAAATGCGAATGGAAAGCAGCTGGGCCTCACGCGCTTGAACTCGTGAGGCCCAGCTGCCGGTCAGGAGGAGGCGGCGCGGGTGCGCGGCGCCTCGATCGCCAGATACGCGAGGAGCCCGATCACGAGCCCCACGACGGCGTCCGAAAAGGACGGTGCGACGAGGTGTACCAGCAACGCCGCCGCGGCCCCGATCGCCCACGCGAGGAACGCGGTGGGCCGGAACCGGGTCTCCGCGCGTCCGGCGGTGCGACGGCGCAGGAGGATCTGGTCCGCGATGAGCACCGCGCCCAGCGGCGGCACCAGCACGCCGAGGATCGACAGCCAGTTCACGAAGTAGTTCCACGCGCCGAGCAGCGCCACCACGACGCCGATGATGCCCAGCACGAGCGTCAGGATCCGCATCTTGGACCGCACCAGATGCGACCAGCCGAGCGCGCCGTTGTACAGGCAGTGCGTGCACACCGAACCCAGGTTGACCACCACGAACACCACGACGAGCACGTTCAGCACCGGATTGCCCGGCCCGGTGAGGATCGGCGTGAAATCGCCGCCCGCCTTGTCCGCGCTCGCGATCGCCCCGGCGGCCACGAGCAGGCCGCCGGACAGCTGCGCGACGAGGCTGGCGATCGGGAACGCGGTCACCGTGGCGAGCACCGCCTGGCGGCCGTTCTTCGACCACCGGGTGAAGTCCGCGGTCATCGTGCCGGAGTCGGCGAACGTCGCCATGATCGACGTGACCGCGACGCCGAAGGTCATCGCTCCCCCGCCGATGCCCGGATAGCTCGTGATGGCCCCGAAATCGTGGTTCTCGGCGGCGAGGAAGACCGCCGTTCCCGCTGCGATGACGAACAACGGCGCGGCGATCGCGCCGAGCCAGGACAGCGCCCGGATACCGAGGTAGGTCACCGCGATGAAGGCCAGCCCGGCGAGCAACGCGACGAGTGTTTCGTTCCAGCCGAACGCTTTGTTGAGACTCGCGCCGGTCGCGCCGGTGTTGAACGCGAACCACCCGACCACGACCGTCGACAGGAATCCGGACGCGATCGCATATCCGGCGGTGCCGAAGGTTTCCGTGGCCTGCAAGGAAAAACTCTTGCCCGTTTGCCCCGCGCGATGGCTGAGCAGGCTGACGTAAACGAACATGATCAGGTTCGCCAGCAGGATCGCCGCGAGCCCCCGCCAGAAGCCGAGCATCGCGACCACGAGACCGCCGGGCACGGCGTTCGTCAGGATCATCGGGAAGCCGAACCACACGGCCGAAACCGTCCAGAGCGACTTGCGGTGGGATTGCGGGACCGGCGAATGCTCGAACTCGGATTCGAGACCGTTCTCTACTGTCGGCGTAGTCATGGCGCATCAGTCCCGGCGAGCTTTTCCGCGAGAGCGATGATCGCCTTCTCGAACGCTTCGGCGGGCGGATGCGTGATGCCCGCGCCGATCATGCCGATGCCCGCTTCCTTGTGCGCGATCGCGGTGTTGATGACCGGCAGGATGCCCGCGTCGAGCACCTTCCGGACGTCGATTCCGGTCGGCAGGCCGGTGAAGCCGAGCGACGGAACGGTGACGTTCGGGTTCGAAGTGGTGGTGATCGCGGCCATGTCGCGGGTGTAGCGCACCGCGTCCGCGACCGTGCCGCCGACGAGCGCGACGATCGCCGGCGCGGCGGCCATCGCGAAACCGCCGAAGCCGTAGGTCTCGGTGATAGCGCTGTCGCCGATGTCCAGCCCGGAGTCTTCCGGTTTGTACCCGGCGAACATCGGGCCGACGACCTTCTGGGCGGGTCCGGTCAGCCAGTGGTTGCCCGGCAGCCCGCTGACGCGAATACCGAATTCCACGCCGTTTCGCGCCATCGTGGTGACCACTGTGGACCCTTCGATGCCGTGCGCGGCGTCGAGCGCGGCCTTCGCCATCGCCATCCACGTCGGGCCGGAGAAATAGTCCGAACTCGCGATGAAGTCGAAGACCTCTTTCTTCTTCTCCGTGCTGAAATTCGTCTGCAGCAACGCGGGCGCGAGCGCCTGGAACAGAAGGACGGTGCCCGCGATGTTGCGGTTGTGGCATTCGTCGCCCATGTGGACGGCCTGAGCGAGCATGAGGCGCAGGTCGATCGGGTCGCCGATCTCCATGGCTTCCTGGAGCATCGGGCCGAGGGTGTCACGCATCCACACGAGACGCTCGATGACGCTTTCGTCGTTCGCGCCCATGCGGAGGATCTTGGCCATCTGCTCGGACAGGTTGGTGTAGGCGTAATTGCCGTGCGCCTCGTTCTTGACGATGTGCATGTACATCGACGCGGACGTCACCCCGGCCATCGAGCCGACGCAATCGTGTTCGTGGCACGGCTCGAAGGAAATTTCGCCGCTGGCAGCCACTTCGGCGGCCTCGTCGAGGTCCTTTGCCAGTCCCTCGAAGACGAGTGCGCCGGTGACCGCGCCCTTCATCGGGCCGGACATCCGCTCCCAGGTGATCGGCGGGCCCGCGTGCAGGATGGTCTTCGGCGTCATGCCGGGGACGACGTCGAGCGCGCGGCCGAAGCCGACGAGCATCGGCTTGGCGTTGGTGATCCGGTCGACGGCCTCGGCGTTCGCGGCGGCGATTTTCTCGGCCAGCTCGGGCTTTTCGAGTGCGTCGAGCGCCGCGATGACGTCCGGCTTCCCGTTGCCCGGCGGGGTCCAGTCGAGGGTGGTGACCTTCCCGCCCTGCGCGGCGATGTCGTCGGCGAACATGGTGAGGCCGACGTTCACGACGTCGAGGTCGCTCCCGAACAGCCGGGTGGTGGGGGTGCTCATGCGGTGGCTTCCTTCCCGATGATGGCGCGGACGTACTGGCCCGTTTCGGTGCTGCTGCGGGCGACGGTCACCCCGGCCGCCTCGAGCGCGGCGACCTGGCCGGCGAGCGCGGGGGTGTCGAGGTCGGTGCCGAGGACGTAGCCGACGATTTCGAGGTGACGGCCGTCCTTTTCGGCCAGGCGCCTGGCTTCGGCGATGGCGGGCAGCGTCACGCCGACCGGGTCTTCGTGCGAGCCGAAGCCGAGCACGAAGTCCATGACGAGCACGGCGACGGTCGGGTCGGCGGCCTCGCGGACGAGGCGTTCGAGGCGCAGCGACGGGTCGATCATCGGGTGCGGACGGCCGTTGGTGAACTCGTCGTCGCCGAAGTCGAGGAAGGTGTGGCCGCGGCTGGCGGCCCCGGCGGGGAGGACGAACTCGGGGTTCTTCTGGATGTTGCTCCAGACGTTCTCGCCCGCGTTGAGCAGCGCGTACATCGATTCGTCGCACAGCGTTCCGCCGCAGAAGATGCCGCGGACGTACTGCTGTTCCGACTTGAGCTTCGCGCGCACGGCGGCGACGTGCGCGGCGTCCAGCGCGGGCACCTCGGCGACTGGATCGGTGGTGAGCCAGACGGCCTGGAGCGCGGCGTCCTGGCTGGTGGCGGCGAAGTGCCCGCCCGCGGCGGCGACCGCTTCCTCGGAGCCGCCGATGAAGTAGACGACGACCGGTTTGCCCGCGCCGGCGATCTCGGCGAGCACCTTCTTCTCGACCTCCGGCGCCGGGGGCTTCGAGACGAGGACGATCGCGTCGGTCCGGTCGTCGGCGGCCAGCGCGCGGATGCCGTCGATCATCATGATGCCGCCGACCTCGGCGCTCAGGTCCCGTCCGCCGGTGCCGATGAGCTGCGAGATCCCGCCGCCGAGCGCGTGCACCCGGACGCTGACCTCCTGCGACCCGGTGCCCGACGCGGCGACGATGCCGACCGAACCGGGGCGGACCGCGTTCGCGAAGCAGAGGCCGGTGTTGTTGATGATCGCGGTGCCGCAGTCCGGGCCCATCATCAGCAAACCCTTGTCGTGGGCGAGATTCTTGAGCGCGATCTCGTCCTCGACCGGGACGTTGTCGCTGAACAGCAGCACGTGCAGGTCGTTCTCGAGCGCCTTGCGGGCCTCGCGGGCGGCGTAGGCGCCGTTGACCGCGATGATCGCCAGGTTCGCGTTCCCCTGGGCAGCGGACTCGATCGTCCGGTGCACGACGGCCGTCTCGCCTTCCGCGGGCGGTTTGCGGACGAGCAGTTCCTCGATGCGCGCGAGGATTTCCTCGACGTCTTCGGTGCCTTCTTCGGTGACCACGACGATCATCAGGTCGCCGTTGGCCGCGTCCGCGAGTTCCGGCGTGAGCAGGCCGAGGTTGTCCAGCACGCCCTTGTTCATCTCGGTGCCCATGGCGACGAACGCCTGGTCAACGCCGTCGGCCTGGTTGGCCTTGGTGGAGATGGACATCAAGGACACCGAGTCGAAATAGGTGTTCTTCTTGATCACCGCTGTGACAGTCACACGGAACCTCTCATTTCGCTTTCCAGGTGGAGTCCGGCGGCCACGCCCGAGAGCAGGTCGGTCCCGGAGGTGTGGCCGATGGCGGCGACGCGCGCGACGGCGTCGGCCAGGCCGGTCCCGCCGCCGGGCTCGAGGAGCCGGCGCAGGAGGTCGAGGAGGCTTTCCCGGGCTCGGCCGTTCGCTGCCTCGCGCAGGGTGACGGCGCTCAGCAGCGTCGTGCGGGCGAGGATTTTCCCGGTCAGGCGGGGAAAGCTCGTGGCGCGGCTGCCTGGCTGCGCGGCGACGAGGGCCAGGCCGGTGAGGAAGTCGTCCCCGGCGGGCGTGAGACCTGGGCCGAGGCCGACGAGCCCTTCGGCGGCCTTTCGCGCGGCTTCGGCGTCGTTTCGCCGGAGGGCTTGGGTGAGCGCCGTTTGTCCTTGGCGCAGCCGGATGCCGACCGCCGCTTGGAACGGGTCGGAGGTGTTGCCTTCTCGCATTCCGCCGGGGACGCCGTGCGCCGCCAGCAGCTCCTCGAGCAGCCGGGCGCGGGCAGCGAGCTCCGTCCGGTCGAGGATCAACGGTGCATCTTTGGCATACCATAAGCGCGGCTTGGCGAATTTGACCGAAGTCGCGCCGAACGTCGCACCTTGTGCTGTGACCACCGCAGGCGTCCCGGCTTCCACCTGGTGCCGACACCAGCCGTCGACGTCGACCCGGATCGTCCACGGAGCGTCATCCACAGTGGCCGCAGCGAACGCGACGAGCTGATCTTGCTGCGTGACAACGTTCAGCACTCGCCGGAACACGGAGTGCACTTCCCCTAGCAGGACCCCTTCGCGCGCCTTCCCGGCGACGACGGCATCCATCGACAACGCGACCGCCGTTGCGTGCATCGCCGCCGCCTTTCCCGCCGAACCCTGCCCGTCAATATGGTATACCATCTATTCTGATGCAGGTACCGGTCCTGGACCGGCGGGCGAGGAGGACAAGGATGCGGGTAGTCGTGGCCCTCGGCGGCAACGCCCTCGCGAAGCGCGGAGAGCCGATGACGGCCGACCGGCTGCGGGCGAACGTGCGGTCGACCTGCCAGGCGCTGGCCGGCCTGGCCCGCGAGCACGAACTGGTGATCATCCACGGCAACGGGCCGCAGGTCGGTTTGCTGGCGCTGCAGAACCTGGCGTACCAGGACGTCGCGGCGTATCCGCTGGACATTCTCGGCGCCGAGACGCAGGGCATGATCGGATACGTGATCCAGCAGGAACTGTCGAACGCTCTCGGCGGCGAGCGCGAGGTAGTCGCGCTGATCTCGACGACGGTGGTCGACGAGGAGGATCCGGCGTTCGAACGCCCGACCAAACTGATCGGCCCGCAGTATTCCGCCCAAGACGCGGCCGAAGCGGCGGCGGAGTACCGCTGGACGATCGCTCGCGACGGCGGCGCGTTCCGCCGGGTGGTGCCGTCACCGGAGCCGATCCGCGTCGTGCAGGCGCCGCTGGTGCGGCTGCTGCTGGAAAACGGCCACCTGGTGGTGTGCGTCGGCGGTGGCGGCGTGCCGGTGAAGACGGATCCGGACGGCAAGCGGCAAACCGGGATGCAGGCTGTGGTGGACAAGGATCTCGCCGGTGCCGCGCTGAGTGCGGAGCTGGGCGCGGACACGTTGATCATGCTGACGGACGCGGATTACGTCACGGAGAATTGGGGAACGCCGCACCAGCGGGACATCCTCACCGCGTCGGCGGAGGCGATCGGAAAGCTGGAGTTCGCCGAAGGCTCGATGAAACCGAAGGTGGACGCCGCGATCCGCGTGGCGCGGGCCGGTGGCCGGGCGTTGATCGGGCCGTTGGACCGGCTGGACGACTTGCTCGCGCGGAAGATCGGCACCGAGATTCGCGGGGACGCGGACGGGATCGTGTACGCCTGAGTTCTTCCGGCGGGCGGTAGCGGGGGCTATCCGGGCGGAGGTCCTGGTGCCGTCCGCCGGTTTCCGTTCGGCCGGATCGGTCGCGCCCGGCGCCGGACGTTCCGCAGCCGCTCGCACCCCGGCCGTTGCCGGGCGAACTGGCGGCCGCTCGTTCTCCAGACCGGGAGCGATTCTCGCCGTCGGATCGCTCTCCGCCTGCGCCGGGTGCGCGGCTCAGCGCTCGATCTCGTTGCGCTCCCGGGGATCGGCAACTCCCGGCACGCACGGGCAGTTGTGCAGGGCCTCAATCCTCCCCGCGCCCCAGCCCGCGCAAATGCCGCCCGCTCTCCATGTGCTCCATCAACAGCGCCTCGACGGTGTCCACATCCCGCCGCGCAATAGCGTCGTAAAGCTCGCGATGCTCCCCGGCGACCCGCTCCAGATCCTCGTGCTGTCCCAGCAACCACCGCATCCGGCTGCGCAGCGTCAGTTCCAGCTCGTTCAGCAGCTCGTTGCCCGCCATCGCCGTCACGGCCTCGTGGAAATCCGCCGCCGCGCGATGCGCCGTCACCGCGTCCCCGGCGGAAGCGGCGGCCGTTTCCTCCTCCAGCGCGGCCCGGAGCTGGTCCAGCCCGCCGCGCGAATGGCGGATCGCCGCGAGCTTGAACGTCAGGACCTCCAGCGCGGCACGCACTTCCTGCAGGTCCGCGATGTCGCTCGCGGTGAACTCCCGCACCACCGCCCACGTCCGGGGCCTCGGCGTGACCAGCCCTTCCGCGACCAGCGCTTTCAGCGCGTCCCGCACCGGAACGCGGCTCACGCCCAGGTCCGCGGCGAGGTCCCGTTCGACCAGCTTGCTGCCCGGCTTGCGCGCCCCGTCCAGGATCTCGTCCCGGAGCTGCCGGACGACCCGGTCCGTCTCGGATTCGACGCCCTGTTCTGCTGCCATCCGGCCATTCTCGCACCACCGCCGGGACCGTCCACTGTGGCCAGTCGATCAGCGCGGATTGGCCTTGCGCCACGCCGCGTAATCCGCCACCGCCGCCCGCACATCGAACTCCGGCGCGAAGCCCGTTTCCTCCCTGAGCCGCGAAATATCCAGATACGGCCCGGTCTCGCCGCCTGGCTGCAGCCGATCCGGCAGGCCCGGCACCAGTTCCGCCAGTGCCTCGGCGAACTCCCGGTTCGTCACCGGCTGTCCGCTCGACACGTTGTACGTCTGATATTTCAGCGAAGGCGCCGTCATCAGCGACGCGATCGCACGCCCGGCGTCCGGTGCGTAACAGCAGTCGAACCCCTCGTCCGCGACCAGCGAACGCGGCGTGCCGCCACTGAGGCCCGCGTTGAGATACGACGGAATCGGGAAGAACGGCGAGTCCGGGTCCACGAGCGGCCCCCACACGGTCCCGATCCGCAGCACCACCGGCTCGACGCCGCTCCCCTGCAGGCTGTGCGTCGTCAGCGGTTCGACGGCCTTCTTGAACGCCACGATCAGATGCGGCAGGTCCGCGGTCGGCAGCGGCAGCTCCTCGTGCCAGGACGGCTCGTCGCGTCCGATGTACACGCCGAGGCTGCTCGCGACCGCGAACCGCCGCACCTGCCACGCGCGAGCCGCGTCCAGGGCGTTGGTCAGGCCGGCCAGGTCCGTCCGGAAGAACGCGACCGGGTCGTCGCCCGGGATGCTGCCCGCCAGGTGGACGATCGCGCTGATGTCGTACCGGCCGCCGAGCGCGAGGAAGGCGTCCCGGTCGGTCGCGTCGAGCGTTTCCACGGCGACCCGTCCGGCCAGGAACGACGGGACGTCCGTCCGCCGGTGCCCGGTGACCAGGACGTCTTGTCCGAGATCGGCGAGCGCCCTGGCCGTGTGCGCGCCGATCATGCCGAGGCCGCCGGTCACGAGGATCATCGCGGCGCCTCGCAGCGGGCGGTCGAAAACTTTGTCATGCCGCGAAGCTACGGCCCGGCCGCCCGCCGGTTCTTGAACGAATCGCGCATCAGAAGTGCGTGCCGCCGTCGATGCGGACCTCGGTGCCGGTGATGAACGCCGCGTCCTCGCTGGCGAGCATCGCGACGACCGACGCGACCGTCTCCGGGCCGGCGAAACCCTGGCCCAGCGCGGGAAGCAGCTTGCCGAGCAGGGTGAAATCGGCGTCCTCGGGGAAGCCGGGGCCGACGCTCTGCTTGCTCTTGCCGCTGCCGTCGGTCATGCCGGACGAGATCGAACCGGGCTGCACGGCGGTGAACCGGATGCCGTCCTTCGCGTATTCGGACGCCAGCGCGTGCGTCATCGACTGGATGCCGCCCTTGCTCGCCGCGTACGCCGCCATGTACGGGTGCGCGAACATCGCGGACGTCGAACTGAAGTTCACCACCGCGGGCGCGGAACCCGCGCGCAGCGCCGGGATCGACTCGCGGATCACCAGGAACGTGCCGACCAGGTTGACGCGCAGCACCTGCTCGAACGCCTCGAGCGGCATCTCGTGCGTGTGCGCCGACCGCAGGATGCCGGCGGCGTTGACGACCGCGTCCAGCCCGCCGAGCTTCTCGACCGCCGACGCGACCCCAGACTTGACCGACGCTTCGTCGGCGACGTTCACGACCACAGTGCCCAGCCGGTCCGCCGCGTCGCCCGCCTTCTCGACGGTGTCCGCCAGGCCCGCTTCGCTCACGTCGGCGGCGACGACGCGCCCGCCCTCGGCCAGCATCCGCAGGACCGTCGCCTGCCCGATGCCCGAGCCCGCTCCAGTGACCAGTACGCGGCGTCCTTCGTAACGGTTCATGGTCCGCTCCTTTCTCCAACCGTCACGTTACGCCTAGATGGCAGACTGTGCCACTCTGGCGAGACAGGCACGCTTGGCAGGAATCGGGTAGCGTGGCCCTGGTGAGCGGAAAGACCCCGACCCTGACCGAACGGCGCAAAGCGGCGACGCAACTCGACATCGCCCGCGCCGCCGCGCGCCTGTTCACCGAGCATGGCGCACAGGGGACGACCGCGGAAGCGATCGCCGCCGCGGCGGGCGTCGCGCCGCGCACGTTCTACCGCTACTTCCGCACCAAAGAGGACGCGGTCGCACCGCTGCTGGTCGTCGGCGCCGATTCGTGGCGGGAACACCTCGCGTCGACACCCGAAGGCACGCCGTTGCTGAAGGCGGTCGAAGACGCGATCCACAAGACGATCTCCGCCGCCGATGCCACCCGGGAATTCTCGTGGACGCGCGGATTGCTGCGAGCCGCGAGCGGGGACGATTCGGCGCTGGCGGCCGTGTGGCACCGGGTGAACGGCGAATCCGAAACCCGGCTGCGCCCGGTGCTGGCCCGGCTGGCGCCGGAGACGGACGAGGTGACGGTGCACCTGGTCGCCGCGGCGGCGACGGACGCGATCCGGATTTCGCTGGAGATCTGGGCCGGGACCGACGAGGAAGCGGCGCCGGTCGAGCTGGCGGTCCGGTGTTTCCGCGGGCTGTCCGCCGGGCTCGCGAGCGGCTAGCACCACGCTCGCGAGCCGCCGGTCAGCGGAACTCGTGCACGACCTCGATCTCCCCGACCAGGTGCTCGTTGAACTCCGGCAATTCCTCAGCCGGAACCCACAGCTCCAGGATCGTCTCGCCACCGGCCTGCCGCACCGGATAGCGGGCCAGGAACGCCGTTTCGACGCGGAAGCGGGTCACGTAACCCGCACCGTCGTGCCGGACGTTCCAGTCCCGCGCGATCTTCACCGCGTAGTCCTCGTTCAGCACCGGGTAGAAGATCGGCTGTTCCGGCAGCCGCGGCGGCCACGCGCGCCAGCCGGACTCACGCACCAGCTCCAGTTCGGCCGGGCCGGTCGGACGCCACAGCTCGGTCGTCGGGTTGTCCATCATGTCCCCCTTTCGACGGCACGGTAACCGCCGACAGGAAGCGCGGGCGACCGGTTTACCCAGGCAATTCGGTCTACCAAAGCCCGGGTCGGGCACCGCAGCCAGGCCAAGCCGCGTCCAAATCGGACAAACGGCCCCGCGTCCGCGCTCGGCACCAGCCGAACCACTTTCCGCCACCGCCAGCACACCAACCGCCACCAGCGGCCCGGAACGGTCGCGAGCCCGCATCGTTCCCGTCCGCACCCTTGACAACCCGCCACCAGCCGCGCTTATGGTATACCAAACAACGAAGGGTGTGCGCGATGAAGCGTTCCGCAGTGGTGGCCGCGGTGGCCTTCACCCCTTACGTGGCGATGATCGGCGGCCTGCCCTGGTTCAGCGGCGACGGCCGGATCTGGTTCCTGCCCGAGATCGGGTTCTGGATCCTGCTCTGGGTGGCCCTCACGCCCGTCTTCCTCGGCGTCGCCGACCGCATCCGGCGCCCGAGCGCCGCCGAAACCGAGCAGGAGCAGCGATGAACGCGGGCGCGGTGGTAGCGCTGGCCGTGGTGGCGCTGGCGGTGGTCATCGGACTGGCCGCGCGCGGCCGGAAGCAGATGAACCTCGAACAGTGGACAGTCGCCGGCCGGTCGTACGGGACGCTGCTGTTCTGGGTGCTCGCCGCAGGCGAGACTTACTCGACCTTCACTTATCTCGGCGCCTCCGGATTCGCCTACGCCAACGGCGGCGCGGCGTTCTACATCGCCGGCTACGGCACGTGCGCCTTCGTCCTGTCCTACTTCTTCCTCCCTCCACTGTGGAGGTACGCGAAGAAGCACAACCTCGTCACGCAAGCGGATTTCTTCACCCACCGGTTCCGCAGCCCGTGGTTCGGCGCGCTCACCGCGATCGTCGGCGTGGCGTTCATGATCCCCTACATCGAGGCGCAGCTGCTCGGCCTCGGCCAGATCGTCGAGACGACGACCGGCATCAACCGGGTCACCAGCATGGTGCTCGCGGTGGTGCTGATCGCGGTGTTCGTCTACGCGTCCGGCATGAAGGCCGCCGCGTGGGTGTCGGTGCTCAAGGACATCCTGCTGATCGGCACCGTGCTGGTCGTCGGCATCGCGATCCCGGTGCACTACTTCGGCGGCTTCGGGCATCTCATCGACACCGTGCAGGCACAGCACCCCGGTTTCCTCGGCGTGCCGGCGCCGGGCAGCCCGCTCGGCGTGCCGTGGATGATGTCGACCCTGCTCGTCACAAGCGCGGCGTTCTTCATGTTCCCGCACGCGCTGGCCGCGATGTACACCGCGAAGTCCGAGCAGACGATCCGCCGCAACGCGATTTACCTTCCGCTGTACCAGATCCTGATCGCGCTGACGCTGTTCGTCGGCTTCGCCGCGGTGCTGGTCGTGCCGGGCCTGAAGGGCAGCGCCACCAACGGCGCGCTGCTTTCGCTGACGGTGAAGACCATGCCGTCGTGGGTGGTCGGGCTCGTCGGCGGCGCGGGCGCGCTGGCCGCGATCGTGCCGATCAGCCTGCTGCTCCTGCAGTCCGCGACGCTGCTGGCCCGCAACGTCTACCAGGGCGTCCTGCGGCCGAAGACCTCCGAACTGGGCGTGTTCCGGCTGTCGCGCGGCCTGGTCGTCGTGGTGACGGCGGTGGCGCTGCTGTTCGCGATCTTCCAGCCCGCGCTGCTGGTGAACCTGCTGCTGACCGGCCAGAACGGCGTCTCCCAGTTCTTCCCGGCGATCGTGCTGGGGCTGGTGTGGCGGCGGCTGACCAAGGCTGGCGCGGCGACCGGGCTCGTGGTCGGCGTCGCGATCGTCGCGTGGACGGTCCTCGCGTCGAAGAACACGTTGTGGGGCCTCAATCCCGGCCTTCTCGCGATCATCGTCAACGTCGTGCTCACGGTCGGCGTCAGCCTCGCCACCTCCGAACGACGCGAGCCGACGGTTCGCGCCGAGGCCGTGGAGGGGGTCGCGTGAATCTGTTGCTGCGCAACGTCCGGCCCGGCGGCGGCGATCCGACGGACGTGCTGGTGCGCGCCGGCCGGATCGCCGGATTCGGACCTTCCGCCGCGGAGGCCCCGGCTGACGTCCCGGTCGAGGACGGCGAGGGCGCGCTGCTCCTGCCCAGCCTCGTCGACGCCCACTGTCACCTCGACAAGACCCTGTGGGGCCTCCCCTGGGTGCCGAACACCTCGGGCTCGGTCCTCGCCGACCGGATCTCGAACGAACAGCACCGCCGCAAGGAGTTCGGGCTCCCCTCGCCCGAACCCGCGGCCGCGCTGCTCGGCGCGATGATCGCGAACGGCACTTCCTTCGTCCGCACGCACACCGATGTCGACCCCGAACTGGGGCTGTCCGGCATCGAGGCGGTGCGGGAGGCGGCGGCGCGGCATCGCGGCCGGGTCACCGTCGAGCAGGTCGCCTTCCCCCAGGGCGGCCTGCTCACCCGGCCCGGCACGCTGGAGCTGCTGGAGCGGGCGGTGGCGTCCGGAGTGGAGAACGTCGGCGGCATCGATCCGGCCGGCTACGACCGCGATCCGCGCGGGCATCTCGACGCGATCTTCGACATCGCCGCCCGGCACGGCTGCGGCGTCGACCTGCACCTGCACGACGAAGGTCCGCTCGGGGCCTGGGAAATCGAGCTGATCATCGAGCGGACGAAGGCGCTCGGCCTCGCCGGGAAGGTCGCGATCGGGCACGCGTTCGGCATCTGCGGCATCCCGGACGCGCAGCAGGACCGGCTGATCGAGCGCCTCGCGGAGCAGCAGATCACGCTCACCACCGCGGCGGTCTACGACCGGCCGGTGCCGCCGCTGGCCAAAATGCGCGCCGCGGGCGCGAACGCCGCGTGCGGCAACGACGGCATCCGCGACCTGTGGGGACCGTACGGCGACGGAGACATGCTGACGCGCACCATGCACCTGGCGTACCGCAGCTCGTTCCGGACCGACCCGGAGATCGAACTCGCGCTGCACGCGGCGACGTACGGCGGCGCGAAAGCGTTACGGCTCAAGGATTACGGCCTGCGGATCGGCGACCACGCTGATTTCTTCTTGATAGACACAGTGTACCCGGCCGAAGCCGTCGTGTCCCATCCTCCGCGGCGGCTCGTGGTGAAGGGCGGGGCTGTCGTATCGCGGCGCTAGCCCCGGTCCGTGAGGGGAACCCTGGGAGACTCTGAGTCCCTCAGGGTTCCCCTCACGGACAGCAGCCGGGTTATTCCTGGAACGCCGGGAAGGTCGGAGGGAACAACTCCCCCGCCTCCCGGCGTTCGACGTCCCGCTCCGAATACGCGGCGCGCATCTTCTCGAACAACGCCTGCGCACGACGGCGGAGGCCCTGCTCGTCGACGCCGGGCACGTGTCCGTCGACCAGCACCGGCCGCCCCGCGACGACGGAATGCGTTGCCTGGCGGGCGGTTCCGCTGAGCAGGAACGTCCGGATCGGATCGTCCCGCACACCGTCGCGGAGGTCGCCGACGTGGAACGCGACAAGGTCCGCTTGCGCGCCCGGAGCCAGCTTGCCGAGGTCCTCGCGACGGAGCGCGCGGGCACCACCGAGCGTCGCGGCTTCGACGTACCACTCCGCCGGGGCGGCGTCGGCGCGGTCGTCCATGACCTTCGCCAGATGCACGCCGACGTCCATGCCGCGCACCAGGTCCGGCGGGAAGGAATCGGTGCCCAGGCACAGGTTCAGGCCCGCTTCGCGGTAGTCGCGGAAGGAGCGCAGGGCGTGGCCGTAGCGGAAGGACGTGAGCGGGCAATGGATCACCGACGCACCGGCTGCGGCGAGCGCCGCGACATCACCGCGGTCCTCGCCGTAGACGTCGGGGTGGCGGTCGAGTACCTGACCGTGCGGGATCAGCAGCCGGTCGCCGAGCAGGCCGGTGCGCTTGAGCATTTCCAGTGGCGTTACGCCGTAACGGTCCAGGATCAGTTCCCGCTCCAGTACGCCTTGCAAGCAGTGGAGCCGCACCAGGACATCACGCTGCCGCGCGGCGTCGGCGGTGGCGCGCATGAGGTCTTCGGTGAGGGTTTCGATGCGGCACGGCAACAGAACGCCGTTGACGAGCGGATCGTCCAGTTTCGTTACGTGGTCAAGGAACCGCAGCGCGTCAGCCAGCCCCTCCTCGCCGCGGGGCTCGTCGAAGGCCACCGTCCGGGTACCGTCCACAGTGGCCACATTGACGCCGGAACGGTAAGCAGGGCCGAGATATCCGCGCAGCCCGAGGTTCCGCGAGAAGTCCGCCATCGCGACGAGTTCCTCGTACGGCTCGGCCCACGACGAATGGACCTCCGACGCGATCGGCATGAACGTCGTGATGCCGTGCAGTGCCAGCTGAACGAGCGCGTACTCGCGAATGGTCTGCCGTTCTTCCGGGGTGAAAACGTCGTGGCGGCGGTTCGCGAAGTAGTCCTCAGACCACTGCAGCCCGGTCGCACGGTCTGCGGCAGCCCAGGAATCGAGGACGAGATGGTCCACGTCGGTCAGCGCGTCGAGGTCGATCAGGCCCGGGAGGACGAGCGCTTCGCCGAGGTCGACGTCCAGGTCGGCCGTTCCGGCATACCGCGGGCCGACATAGGTGACGACGTCGTCCTCCCACACGACCTCGCCGTTTTCCAGCAGGACGTGCCGTCCGTTCTGGTGGGCCAGCACATGGCGCGCACGCCAGCGAGTACGCATCGGGTTCCTTCCGTCGGTGCATTTAGGTATACCAAACGGCGGAACCTGGCGGCCAGACCTTGCCGGGGGCGGGTTTTTCCGGGAACCTGGGGAAAGGTTCGCCGATACTGTCGGTGACGGCGGCGGGAAGGGATCGGATGGAGCCGGGTTTCGCCTCGGAATCGGAGCGCGTGACGGAACGGCTGCGCAACGAAATCCTCGACGGCACGCGGGCTCCCGGCGGCAAGCTGGTCGAACGGGACCTGGCCGCGGAGATGGGCGTGAGCCGGGTGCCGGTGCGGGATGCGTTGCGCGCGCTGGGAAACGAGGGCCTGGTGACGCCGCGGCCGCGGTCGTGGTCGGTGGTGCGGGAGTTCACCGCTTCGGATGTCGCGGACCTCAACGAGGTGCGCACCGCCTTCGAGGGCCTCACTTTCCGGCTCGCCGCGCAACGCCGCACCCGCGAGGGCCTGGCGCGGCTGCGGGAGGTGCTGGACACGGAACTGCGCGCCGCCCGAGCGGGCGACGCGGTGTCCGCTCGCCGCGCCGCCGCGGATTTCCACGAGGTCGTGACGTCGCTGTCGGCGAACGAACTGCTCGGCGAACTGGAGCGGACGCTGCGCAGCCGGATGCGATGGCTGCTCGGCCAGCACGACGACCTGGAAGCCATGGCGGCGGAACACGAGCTTCTGTACGAGGCGATCGTGGACCGGGATGTCGAACGGGTGGAACGGCTCGTGCTGGCGCACCTGGCGACGGGCACGAGCGAGGCGGTGCGGCGGCATCCGGCGGAGGAGGCCGCTTCGGCGGGGTGAGCTTGCGTCCGCCAGCCCTTCATTTCCGCCCGGCGGGCAGGTGAGATCTCAGCACCTGCCGAACGGCCAGCGACATCCCTCGGCCGTCGCGATTCGACCAGCCAGCGCCGACGAACGGCCGCCCTCCAGCGTGCTACCGGTGAGATTTCGCCACCGCCGCGAGATCTCGGCACCACTCCGGCGGGCTCCCCCCGGCCCGCCGGACTTCGCCCCGTCAGAGGTCGACCACGGCCAAGCCGTCCGCCACCACGACCCCGTCGTGCAGCACCGTCCGGTCCTTGCCGCGGTCCATCACCGCGCTCGTCGGAGTCTCGCCGTCCACCAGCACGAGGTCCGCGCGGTCGCCGACCGCCACCCCGGGCCGGTCGGCGATGCCCGCCAGCCGCGGGACGTCGTGGCTCATGATCGACGCGCCGCCGATCGTCGCGACCGCCAGCGCCATCTCGATCAGCTCGTCGCGGCGGAAGCCGTGGGTGAAGGCCAGCTGCCAGGTGCGATCGAGGAGGTCGCAGTTGCCGTACGGGCTCCAGTAGTCGCGCTGGCCGTCCTCCCCCAGCCCCACGCGCACGCCCGAGGTCGTCAGCTCCGCGAGCGACAACTGCCGGTCGACGGACGGCGCGACGGTCGCCATCGCGATGTCCAGCTCCGCGAACGTGTCGATCAGACGGCGGCTCACCGCCTCCGAAACCGACCCCAGCTCGTACGCGTGCGACAGGGTCACCTTGCCGCGCATGTCCAGCGCGCGGACCCGCTCGATCACCAGATCGGCCGAGAACACGCCGAGATGCCCCGGCTCGTGGAGATGGATGTCCACCTCGACGCCGTACTTCTCGGCCAGCCCGAACACGACGTCCAAGTGCCCCTTGGGATCCTTGTCCAGCGAACACGGATCGATCCCGCCGACGACCGACGCACCCGAGCGCAGCGAGGCCTCCAGCACATCCGCCGTGCCCGGCTCGCGCAGGATCCCGGCCTGCGGAAACGCCATCACCTCGACCTCCGCGTGCTTGGCGAAGCGCTCCTTGGCCGCGAGCACGGCGTCGAGCTTCTCGAGCCGGCAGTCCACATCGACCTGCGCGTAGGTGCGCACGCGGGTGGTCCCGTTCGCGATCATCCGCTCCAGCGTGCCCGCGACGCGCTCCGGCAGCGGGACTTCGGCGTTCCGCCAGTTCTCGCGATCGTTCAGCATCATCGCCCACACGCCCGGCGCGCCGGTGTGCGGCCGGAACGGCAGCCCGATCCGCGTCGAATCGAGGTGGACGTGCACGTCGCTGAACGAGGGGAACAGCAGCCGCCCGCGCCCCTCGACCGCGTCCGGACCAGGCGCCGCCGCCGGATCATGCGGCCGGACCGCGACGATCCGGTCGCCGGCCACCTCGACGTCGCTGCGCTGACCGCCCCAGGGACGGACGTCACGGATCAACACGGAGAGCACCTTTCTCAGCGGGAACGCTTTGGTATACCAAGAGTACCGGACAGGTCTGCGGAGCATCTGAAAGCACTGCGGCCAGCCGCCGGGCCACACGACCGCTCAGCAGGTTCATCGCCGCTCTCCCGCCAGCGGAGAACCGGCCCGCGGGAAGGGCATCGGGTGCCAGGGACCATCAGCCCGATCGACGGCGCGACGCAGTGACTCTTCCCGCTCACCGCCAAAGCGAGCACGTGATGCGCACCACAGTCGATACCGGTAAGAAATTGCTCCGATTTTTCGATAAGAGCAGTAATCGAATGCAGATCGGCAATCGATTACTGCATTCAGCCTAGCCCTGCCGGCTCGGGTCGCGAATGCGCGCACCGCTTCGAGTTCCACGGGACAGATTTCACAAGGAGAAGTTCGATCGTGATCGTCCAGCCGGACGTTGCCGGGCCCATCGACGACGTCGGCTCCCCGCCCGCCGAGCCCGGCCGCCGGCCTTGGCGCACCGGAGCCTGGTGCGCGGCCTGGCTGCTGGCAGCGACCTGGCTCCAGCTGATCCGCGGCCCCGGGCATCGCGCGCCCGACGTGCCGTGGGCCGAGGACGCCAGCGTTTTCGTCAATCAGGCGCTGCGGCATTCCTTCTGGGACAACCTCTTCGCGCAGCACGCCGGGTATCTCCAGGTCGTCGCCCGGCTGCTCGCCCAACCGGTCCGGCATCTCCCCGTCGAATGGTTCGCGGCCTGGCTCGCGCTGAGCGCGGCGTTCGTCGTGGCGCTGGTTTCCCTGCTGGTCTGGTTCCTCAGCGGCAAGGTGGTCCAGACCTTGTGGGCACGCGCGCTGCTGACCGCGCTGGTCCCGCTTCTGCCGCAGGCCGGATTCGAAGTCAACGGCGCGATCTGCGACCTGCACTGGCATCTCGCGTACGCCGCTTTCTGGGTGCTGCTGGTTCCGTCGAAGTCGCTGCGCGGGCAGATCGGAGCCGCGGCGGTAGTCGTGCTGGCGGCGCTCTCGGATCCGTTGACGGCGCTGGTCCTGCCGATCGCGATCGTCGGCGTGCTCCGCACGTCGCGCCGGCGCCTCGCCTTGCTCGCCCCCGCGGCGATGTGCGCCGCGCTGGCAGTCCAGGCCTGGGTGCATTTCACGCAATCAGTGCCGTTCCGCGCGAGCCCGACGAATGTCTGGGACCTCCCCAAGATCTACGGGCTGCGCGTCGTCCTCAGCGCAGTCGTCGGCGACCGCGAACTCACGTCCGTGTACGTGCCCCTGGGATTGCCGATCGTGGTGGCCGTCTGTGTTCTCGTGCTCGCCGGGCTGGCAGTCCTCCTGCGCGTCGCCGCCCGGCCGGCCCGGGTCGTCGCTGTCGCGTCCCTCCTGGCGTCCGTCGCCTACCTGTTCGTCTCGGTCGGATTGCGCGGCACCGGCGGCGTCCTGCCCCGGGAATCCTTCGGGCTCGGAGATTCCCGGTACACGATCGTCCCGCTGCTGCTGTTGTGGACCGCGGTGATCGTCCTCCTCGACCAGGCGGCGGCCCGCTCCGATCCGGCACGGAACGCCCGCGGAGCCGGGACGTCCGCGCTGATCGGAATCGTGACGGCCGCGTTCCTCGGCATCCAGCTGCTCAGCGACTGGACCCTGCCCACGGTCCGGTCGTTCGGCCCTTCTTGGAGCGCCAGCCTGCGGTCCGCCGAAGCCGTCTGCGAGAAGCCGCCCGCGGAGCGCGCCCCGCAACCGGTGCCCCTCGTCGCCGAGAGACACGGAAAGACCTCCGCCCCGATTTTCCCGGGGCCCGACGACGTCACGATCGTCGTGGCGCCTGAACCGCCGCCCGGCGAGCCGCTGTTGTTCGGAGTCGTGCTCCCCTGCTCCGCGCTCCGGAAATAACGTCGCGGCGCGCACCTGCCGGACAGGTGCGCGCCGCGAACTAACTCATTTCAGCGCTTGCGAAGCGCCTCCCAGGCTCGACGCAGCTCCGCCTTCAATTGATCGATTTCGCGCCGCTGGGCGGAAACCGTGTCAGCCAATTGATCGGCGTGCCCGGCCTGCGCCGCCGCTTCGTACTGCATTTGCAGCACGCGGGTATAGAGCGCGACGCGGTTGTTTTCCATTGTCGCGAGCAGGTTCGAATTCGAGTAAGGGCGCAACGCGTCCGCCAGCCGCCCGTCTGCGTCCGGGGTCGCGCGATACAGCACGCCCATCCCGAAGACGGCGGGCACCAGTTCGAACCGCCACAGCTCATTCCCTTTTCTGCCAAGGACGTCCTCGACCGCCGTGGCCACGCCGTTGCGCTCGCCGCCGGCGTGCCGCGCGACCGTGAACGCTCCCGCTCCGACAAACCCGGCAGGCGTCAGTTCGTCATGCCAAGCGGTCGGGCCGTCCGCGCTCGACTCGTGTTTGTCAGCCGGGGCGAGCGGTGAGGGCTCGTAGTACAAATCCCTCCGGGCGCACGGCCACATCAGGTCGTGCATGACGACGACGGCGCCGGGCGCGTTCTCGAAGATCCAGCTCAGCTCACGCTCGACGACCGCGTAGTTGTGGTCGCCGTCGAGCACGTAGAGATCGGCGACCGGCAGTTCCGGCAAAACCTCCGGCGAGGGCGTCGTCACCAGGTGCAAAGCCGGGTTCTCGGCCAGCGTGGCGCGCAGCCGCGCGGTCGCACCGGGATCGACGCAGTAGACCGCCGTCGCTCCCAGATCCAGGTACATGCCGCTGACCTGGCCCGATTCGACGCCGACCTCCACGACGGAACGGATCTCGCGATGCGCGAAAACGACCTCGAAGATCTCTCGGAACACCGTCATCGAATGCAGCAGCAGGGGCTGCTTCCGGGCTTCCCGCATCTGGCCGTACGGATCGTCCCTCGTTCCGGCACGCCGGGCCAGCGACGAAGAGCTGTCCATCAGTGTCCCCTCAGCCGGCGCGCGGCGATCCGGGCGGCGCCCGCCGTCACGCCCATGACGCCGCGTTCGCGGAACTCGTCCCGCACCTTCGCGGAAAGCCGCGCCGTCCGGTCGGCGGGCGGCATCCGGTAGCCGAGCCCCGATCGGGACCGCGGGAGCATCGCGAAGGCGACGGTCACCTGGAGGGAGCTGACAGTCGCGCCCGCGGCTTCCCCGAGGGGAAGCCAGATCGCGGCGAGAGGCGAATGGAACTCGACCATGTTCGCGCCCAGCCACGCACAGTCTTCGTAGTGCAGCCGGGCGAAGTCGTCCGTGCTGTTCCAGTGCAAGGTCCGAGGCCGTCCGCCCGCGATGGCCTTGACCTCGATCCAGTCCACGCGCACGAGCGCGGGCCTGCCCGGGACTGCCAGCGAGACCAGTTCGATGTCCGTGTCGTGGACGTCCATCCGGGCGAACGAAAGACCGTTGTGGTTGATCCGCACGCGACGGCTCGTCCCGTCGTGCCACTGCCCGTCCCCGGTCCGGTAGCGCAGGGTCGTGGCCGACGATTCCCCCGCGGGCTCGAACATGGCCGGGTCGACGAGTCCGTTGTGGACCGCCCTGGCCGCGGCTCCGAGGTGCGGGTCGGCCGCCGCGAGCAACGCGGGCCAGAACGAATCCCGCATCTGCAGGTCTTCGAGGTCGCTCGGCGAGAGGTACGGGACCGCGGGCACGAGGTCGTCCGGCAGCACCCGGGTGACCACCGTCGAACCGAAGTTGTCCTCGTGTTCCCAGTTGCCGAACACCGACGCCTCTTCGGCAGTAGGCAGCTTCAGCGAGGAGACGAGGATGTTGGCCAAACGTTCCTTCGCGGTGTCGACGAGAGTCGGCCACATCGTGTCGTTCAGCGCGACATAGCGGTTCCACTGCCGCTGAAACGCCCGGATTCCGTTCTGCACGGCGGCGCGCTCCAGGTTCTGGGCCTCCCGGCCCGCCGCGACGCCCAGCACCGGCGAGCCGTCCTCGGCGAAGTCGACGAGCGAGCCGCACAGGGCGTTGACCGACTGCTCCAGCACCTCGGGGCTGCGGACCACCGCGCCGACCGCGTCCGCCGGATGCCCGGACTGGCCGAGATAGCCTTCGGCGCGCAAGCCGGCGAGCAGGACCTGGACGGACCGGTCGTCGGTCGCGAGATAGAGGCCCGCCGGTTCGATGTCGATTCCCGCAAGCCGCAGCACCCGCGCGAGCTGCAGCTGGATCGTGCCGCCCCAGCCGAGATCGACCAGCGTCAGGTCCGGCCGGTCCAGGGCTCCGGCGTCGCGCAGCGACCGGACGAGCCGCTCTCGCGACGCCGTCGCGGTCACCGCGAGCCGGTTGACCAGATGCGGCATCTCCGTGAGCGCTACGCCCAGCCGCTCCGCGATCTCGTCGTTGTCCAGCACCGTGTCGAGGTCTTCGGCCAGGTGCGGCACTTCGCCGACCCGCAGGTGCAGCATCTCCAGCAGCTGCCGGACGGTCAGCTCGTGGCGCTTTCGCACGAACTTGACGATCTCTTCCCGGTCCGCGCTCTCCAGCGCGGCGATCGAAGTGACCTGGCGCGAAAGCCAAACCGGCTTCGCGGTCACGTCCCATCCGCGTGCCCGTGCCGCGTTGTTGACCAGCTCGGACAACAGTTCGCCTTCGCGCATCGGACACCAGACGACCGGGGTGCCGTCCTGGTGCGCTTTGAACGCGACCCATTCGGCGAAGCCGGTCAGCACCGGCCCGACGATCGACGCGCCGTAGCGCCAAGCGGTCTTCGCCCCGCCGGTCCCCTCCGGCGAAAAACTCTGCAGAGTCTTCGCGCGCAGGCTCGTGAGGCCGAAGTCGCCGCGATCAGGGTCGAAGTGCGGAGCGTACGCGCCGAACGGGTCGACCGGCTCCTGCTCCCGCTCGAGGATCCTCGCGTAGGCGTCGTCGACCCGCTCGTAGTGCACGGTCCGGATGCCGAGCTTCTCCGGGACCTCGCAGTCGGCGACCTCGTTGTCGCCGACGTGCACCACCTGCTCGGGGCTGACGCCGAGTTCGGCCAGGACGATCTCCCACAGGCCGGAAGCCTTGTCCTTGCCGTGCTGGTGGGACCGGAAGACCCGGGCGCCCTTCAGCGCTTCGAGGCCAGGGCGGTCCAGCAGGAGCGCCAGCTGGTCCTCGGTGAAATACGTGTCGGAAACGAGGACGACGGGAACGCCGTTGTCCCGCGCCGATTCGATGACGGCCGCGACGTCGAGGTCGACAACCGTGAAGTCCCGCTCGGCGTCCACCTCGGCCTGGACCAGGTCTTTCAGCGAGGAGCCCCGGAAATGCCGGAGCGGCATCGCGCGCCAGATGTCGAAGAGCGACACCTCGCCGCCGGCGGCCTCGCGCCGGGCGTTCCGCTCCGCGACGATGCGCATCCGCCGGAAGGCCGCGTCGGACACCCAGTCCTCGCACTGTCCGCCGCGGCGGAGCCGGGAGCCCAGGACGCCGAAGAGATCGGCGGGGCGCGGCGTGCGCCGCCAGAGAATGGTGTCGAAAACATCGAAAGAAACAACCGAACAAGAACCGTCCGCGATGACCTGGGTCACCTGCCGGAGTCTTCGGTGCTCGGTCTCGTTATGGTCGGGCATGATTCCCCCTCTTCGAAGCTGGTCTTCTTCGAAGAAAGATATCCCAGCCCTTTCTTCCCGATTCACCCGGACGGGTTAGTTATCTTGCCGTGACCGCTTCTTCGGCGCCAGCCCCGCCGGACCGCGAACACCGCACCCGGCATTGACGGCCGATCAGCGGATCCGGCTAGGCTAAACGACGTAAACTGCTCCTGGGCAGACCCTGGTCCCGCCCGCCGTCGCTCCGCAAATTTTTGACCGGCGAGCTCGCGCTTCCGGTTACGGCATTACGGGTCAAGCGGCAAGCAGGCGCAGAAGCCGAGCAGTCTCCGAAGCCACCGCCGTCCTTCCCAGCCTGACGTACTTTCTCGGGTCCACCGCCTCCGGCTGTTCTTCCAGGAACTGCCGGACCGAGCGTGTGAACAGGCCATTCAGATGCGTTGAGATATTCACCTTCGTCATCCCGCTCACCACAGCGCCGCGCAGTTCTTCGTCGGACAGGCCGGACGAGCCGTGCAATACCAGCGGGACCGGGACGGCTTCTCGCAATCGGGCGATCAGCGAGCGGTCCACCTGAGCGGTCCGTTCCACCATCGCGTGGGACGTGCCGACTGCCACTGCCAGCGCGTCGACACCGGTCGCGGCCACGAAGTCCGCTGCTTCGGCCGGATCGGTGCGGGCGCCGGGGGCGTGTACGCCGTCCTTGCCGCCGACCTCGCCCAGTTCCGCTTCCACAGCCACGCCCGCGTCGTGGCACCGGTCGGCGATTTCCCGGGTCGTTCGCAGGTTTTCCGGATAGGGCAGGCGTGATCCGTCGTACATCACGCTGTCGACGCCCAGTGCGATGCCTTCGCGGATCAGCTCGGGGTCTTCGATGTGGTCCAGGTGCACCAGCACGTCGACGGACGCGCGGCGGGCGATTTCCAGCGACGCCACGGTGATCGGGGCCAGGCCGCCGTGGTAGCGGACGCAGTTTTCGCTGATCTGCAGCACCACCGGCGATCCGGCTTGTTCCGCGCCTTCGGCGATGGCCTCGGCGTGTTCCAGCATGATCACGTTGAACGCGCCGACGGCGGAGCCGCGCTCGCGGGCGGCGGCCAGCAGCCGGGGCAGGTCGGGGCGGGTGATCATGCGGGGGCTCCGTTCAGGAATCGGTGGTAGGCGGGCAGGTCGACCTCGCCGGCGACGGGGCGGAGGACGGCTGCGGCGCCGAGCGCCGCGGCGGCGCGCAAGGCTTCGATCAGGGGGCGGCCGGCGACGAGGGCGGCGGCCAGTCCGGCGGTCGCGGCGTCTCCGGCCCCGGTCGGGTTGCCGTGCACGCCGGGGATGGCGGGAACGGCGAAGACACCGCCCCGGGTATAGGCAGCAATTCCGTCGGCACCGCGCGAGACGACGACCAGCTCCGCGCCAAGGCGGAGAAGCATCGCCGCACCGGCGGCCTCATCAGCGGCCGCCGTAGCGTCGAGAAGCTCGGCCCGGTTCGGCTTCACCACCGCACCAGCCCGCGCTGCGGCCAACAGAGCTGGACCAGATGCGTCGACCAGGGTCCGTACCCCGCGCTCCCTGGCGATGCGGACCCACGCAACGACCACGTCCGGCGAAGCGCCGCGCGGCAAGGAACCGGAGACCACCAGAAACCTCGCACCAGACAAACACTCGGCCAGGCGCCTGCCGAACGCTGCCCATTCCACTTCGGACACTTCCGGCCCGGGTTCGGTGTAGACAGTCGGATGGCCGTCCCCGGTCACCGTCACGGTGGTGCGGTTCTCGCCGGAAATCGGGACGGCGTCGAACGGAATGTCCAAAGCGGAACCGAGCCACCGGCCCGCATCGCCGCCCAGCGGGAGCACCGCCCGGACCGGGACGTCCAGGGCGGCGAGCACGCGGGCGACGTTGACGCCCTTGCCGCCTGGTCGTCGTCGCACCTCCAGCACCCGGTTCGTTTCGCCGGGAGCGTGGGCGCCGATCCGGTAGGTGACGTCGATCGCCGGGTTCGGCGTCACGGCGACGATCATCAGACGAGGATGACCGAGCGCGTCAGCGAGCGCGGGCGGTCGGGGTCCAGGCCTCGCCTGGCGGCCAGGGCGACGGCGAAGCGTTGCGCGACAACGAGTGCGGCCAGCGGGTCCAGGTCGTGGTGCACGAATCGCGCGCCGGTGCGGGCGACGTCGTCCGCGAGTCCGGCGGGCGGCGAACCCAGCGACCAGACGAGACGGCCTGGCTGAGCGATCGCGATCGGGCCGTGGCGGTAGTCCATGGCGGGATAGGACTCGGCCCAGAATTGGGCGGCCTCGCGGGTTTTCAACGCGGCTTCGCAGGCCAGGCCTACCGCGGGGCCGCGGCCGACGAAGGTGACCTGTTCGGCGTCGAGCAGGTCGTCGATCGGTTCGGTCAACGCCTCGGAACAGGCCGCGGCGAGCTGGTCGATGTCGTCGCCGAGGCCGGCGCGCAGCAGGGCGAGCGCGGTGGTGGCGAACCGGGTCTGCACGACGGATTGTTCGTCGGCGAAGGAAAGTTCGACAACCTCGTCCGCGTGTTCGGCAGCGGGGCTGTCGCCGACCGCGGTGATCAGCACAGTGCGCTGCGCGGGCAGGGCGGCGAGCAGGTCGATGATCTCGGTCGTGGTGCCGGAGCGGGAGATCGCCACGACGCGGTCGTATTCCCGCGATGCCGGGTATTCCGAGCCGGCGAAGGCGTCGGTGATCCCGTGGCCGCGTTGTTCGCGGGCGACGGCGTAGCTCATCGCGATGAACCAGCTGGTGCCGCAGCCGACGACCGCCACGCGTTCGCCTGGCTGGGGCAGAGCGGCGGACGGGGCGAGGGCGGCGGCCGCGCGCCACATGTCGGGCTGGGAAGCCAGTTCGACGGCCGCGAAGGAGCCGGGGGCATCCGGAAGGGAGGACACGGGATGGAGGCCTTTCGATCCAGGGCGAGGGACGTGATCGCCTCCCGCACCCTACTTGAGCGTTTTTGATCAGTCCATACGTTCAAAAGCAGTTTCGATCACGCAGCTGCCGGGGCGCGCACTCTAGGATGAGCACCGAACCGCCTCCGACCAGGAACGAGAGACCCGGCATGACGCCCCAGCAACGCCTGAACGCCCTGCTCGAATTGGTGAGCGAACGGGGCAACGTCACGATCGCGGAGATCGGCGACGCGCTCGGCATCTCCCCCGCGACCGCGCGGCGGGACCTCTCGATCCTCGCCGACCAGCGGCTGATCACCCGCACCCACGGCGGGGCGGCCGCGCTGGGCGCCGGCTACGAGCTGCCGCTGCAGTACAAGATCGCCCGGCAGGCCGAGGCCAAGACCGCGATCGCCGTCCGCGCCGCGGACCTGGTGCGGCCAGGCGAAACGGTCGGCATCAACGGCGGCACCACGACCACCGAGGTCGCCCGCGCGCTGGGCAAGAGCGAGCGGTTCGTCCGCGCCGACGGCGAAACCGGGCTGACCGTCGTCACCAACGCGCTCAACATCGCCTACGAGCTGTCCGTCCGCGCGCAGGTCAAGATCGTCGTGACCGGCGGCGTCGCGCGGCGGCAGTCCTACGAGCTGGTCGGCTCGCTCGTCTCGGAAGCGCTCTCGGCGTTCGCGCTCGACACGGTCATCCTCGGCGTCGACGGCCTGAGCGCCCAGTACGGCGCGACCACGCTGCACGAGGGAGAAGCCGAGGTCAGCAGGCATTTCAGCCAGGTCGCGCGGCGGGTGATCGTGGTCGCGGACGCGACGAAGCTGACCAAGGCCACGTTCGCCCGCATCTGCCGGCTCGACGCGATCGACGTCCTGGTCACCGACGCCGAGGTGCCCGCCTCGTTCGCCGCCGACCTCGCCGCGGCGTCCGTGGAGCTCGTCGTCGCCGGATGAGCGGGCTCGCCACCCATTGCGCATTTCTGATTGATTTGCCATCATGCAGATCAATATCACGCAGAAGTGAGGTGGCGACGTGGTGAACCCCGGGGTGCTACGGGTCGGCGTGGTCGGCGTCGGCCTGCGCGCCGAGATCGCCCGGCACGTGGCGGAATCCGGGGTCGCGGCGGAGATCGTGGCCGCTTCGGATCCCGCCGAACGAGGCCGGGCACGAGCGCGCGAGATGTTCGGAGCCGTCGAGATCGTGTCCGGACACCGAGAACTCGCGAACCTGGTCGACACCGCGATAGTGACCTCGCCGGACTGGACACACGCCGAGATCGCCGTCGACCTGCTCCGCGCCGGCGTGGCGGTGTACCTCGAAAAGCCGCTCGCCACCACGCTTCCCGACGCGGACGCGGTCCTCGCCGCCGCGCGGGAAACCGGCACGAAGCTCTACATCGGACACAACTTCCGGCACGCAGCCGTCGTCCGCACCTTGCGCGACGTCGTGACGCGCGGTGAGATCGGCGAGGTGAAAGCCGTGTGGTGCCGCCATTTCGTCGGCAACGGCGGCGACTACTACTTCAAGGACTGGCACGCCGACCGCAGCCGCGTGAACTCGTTGCTGCTGCAGAAAGCCAGCCACGACCTCGACGTCATCCACTACCTCGCCGGCGGCTTCACCCGCCGCGTCACCGCGATGGGCGATCTGGCCGTCTACGGCGGGATCACCGACCGAAGCGGCCAGGGCGACCGGCTCGCCGACGACTGGTTTTCCTTCGACAATTGGCCCCCTGCCGCGCAAACCGGCCTCAACCCGGTCGTCGACGTCGAAGACCTCTCGATGGTCCACATGCGACTCGATAACGGTGTCCTGGCCAGCTACGAACAGTGCCACTTCACGCCCGATTACTGGCGCAACTACACGGTGATCGGCACCGAAGGCCGCGCGGAGAACTTCGGCGACACCGGCGGCGGAATAGTAAAAGTGTGGAATCGCCGCCGCGAATGGTCAGCGGACGGAGACCGCGAGCACCCGATCGACGGTGTCTCATCAGGACACGAGGACGCGGATCTCCTGACCATGACCGAATTTCTGCGCTACGTCGTGCACGGCGACCCGCCGGAACTGTCGCCGATCGCCGCCCGCGAAGCCGTGGCGGCGGGCGCGCTCGCCACGCAATCCCTGCGTTCCGGCTCCGTGCCGATCGACATCCCTCCCCTCCCCGAAACGCTGGTCGCCCATTTCTCCCCGCCGGAAGGAAACCGCAGATGACCTCGCCCTCCCGCCGTCCCCGCCCGCACCGCTAGCGCAAGGGAAGGAAACGACCCCATGCGCGTGCGAACCCTGACCCGGCGCGGGTTTCTCCGCGGCGCGGCGGCCATGGCGCTGGTGCCCGCCGCCGCGGCCTGCGCCGAGGCCCCGGCCGCTACGTCCGGACCGGTCACCGTCGAAATGTGGCACGGCCAGAACGACACCGGCCTCAAAGTCCTCAAGCAACTGGTCGCCGCGTTCGAGCGCGAGCACCCCGACATCCGGATCGACCTCGGCGGCGGCGTGCTCGCCGACGCCATGCTGCAGAAGGTCACCGCGGCGCTCGCGTCCGGTTCTTACCCGGACATCGCGTACATCTTCGGCTCCGACCTCGCCAGCATCGCCCGCAGCCCGCGAGTGGCCGACATGGACGACGTCGTGCACGGTCAGTTCTGGAAGCCCGCCTTCGAAGCGGTCACCGTGAACGAACGCGTCCGCGCGGTGCCCGCGATGCTCGACTCGCTTGCCGTCGCCTGCAACAAGAAACTCTTCCAGGACCACGGCGTTCCGCTTCCGGACGAGAACTGGCGATGGCCGGATTTCGCGGCCGCCGCGAAGAAACTGACCAACCGCGACCGGGGCCAGTTCGGCACCGCCTGGCCCGGCGCGGGCGACGAGGACACCGTCTGGCGGCTGTGGCCGATGATCTGGGACCTCGGCGGCACCATCGTCGGCCAGGACGGCCGCAGCATCGGTTTCGCCGACAGCGGGGTGCGGGCGCTCGACGTGCTCCGGCAGCTGTCCGCCGACCGCAGTGTCTACATCGACCCGAAGCCCGGCTCCGAGCAGATGTACCAGGCCTTCGCCTCGGGCCGGATCGCGATGGTGCCGACCGGTCCATGGCAGCTGCCCGACATCAACGACTCGGGGCTCGACTACGCGATCGTTCCGCTGCCCACCTTCACCGGAAAGCCGATCACCATCTCCGGCCCGGACACCTGGACGGTGTTCGACAACGGAGAGCGGCGGCTCACCGCGGCCAAGACGTTCCTGCGGTGGCTGACCGCGCCGGCCCAGGACGTCGTCTGGGACGTCGGCGCGGGCAGCCTCCCGCTGAGCGCCGAATCGCAGCGTCTTCCGGAATGGCAGCGCAAAACCCAGGACACCGCCGGTCTTTCCGTGTTCGTCAAGTCGCTCGAAAACTCGCACGTCCGCGCCAACCACCCCGCCTACCCGCAGGTTTCGCAGGCCGTCGCCGCGGCGATCGTCTCCGTGCTGCTCGGGCGCGCGACCCCCGCCGACGCCATGCGCGACTGCGCTTCCGCGGCCAACGCCGCCCTCATCATCCCCCGTTAGGACCCCGCCCATGTCCGTACATCCCGGCCCGATCACAGTCGCTCCGGCCGCCAAGAGCCGCCGCCGGCGCGAAACCGCCGCCGCCTGGGCCTACCTGAGTCCCTCGGTCGTCGTCATCATCGGCCTCGGTCTCGTGCCCGTGGTGTGGTCGCTGATCCTGTCGTTCCAGGCCGACGACCTCGTCACCCCGTCCCGGTTCGTCGGCGTCGACAACTACGCGGCGCTCGCGCAGGACCCGCACTTCGGCCAAGCGGTCGGCAACACGCTGCTGTACACGGCGTTATACGTTCCGCTGAGCATCGTGCTGGGCCTCGCGCTGGCGCTCGCGCTGAACCGGCGGGTGCGCTTCATCGGCGTGTACCGGACGTTGATGTTCGTTCCGTTCGTGCTGTCGGCGACCGCGCAGGGCGTGCTGTTCTCGTTCATCCTCGACCCGGAATTCGGCGTCGCCAACTCGCTGCTGCACCGGATCGGCCTGAGCCCGCAAGGGTTTCTGACCGATCCGTCGCAGGCGCTGCTGATCCTGGTCGCCATCACGCTGTGGAGCGGCACCGGGTTCTGCATGGTCGTCTTCCTGGCCGCGCTGCAGGACGTGCCGCCGTCGCTCGTCGAAGCCGCGCGGCTGGACGGCGCCGGTCCGTTCCGGATTCTGCGGCATGTCACCCTGCCCGCGGTGCTGCCGGTGACCACCTTTCTGACGCTGTGGCAGCTGATCCAATCGCTGCAGGTGTTCGACCTGACCTACGTCACCACCAAGGGCGGGCCGCTCGGCTCGACCACGGTGATCGTCTACTTCATCTGGCAGCAGGCGTTCCAGAACTTCACCGCCGGCTACGGCGCTGCTGCCGCGTACGTGCTCGCCGTCGTGCTGCTGGCGCTCGGGCTGGGCGTCCGGCTGCTGCGCCGTAACAAGGAGGTCCGATGACGACGCGTGCCCACGTTGCCCCGGTTTCCGCGGCCCGGCTGCCTGACGTCGCACGCCAGCCGCGGCGCTGGCGGCTGCCGTTCAGCCCGTGGCATCTGCTGCTGGCCCCGCTGGCACTGGTGTTCGCGGCCCCGCTGGTGTGGCTGCTGCTCAGTTCGGTGATGAGCAACGCGGAGATCAACCGGTTCCCGCCGTCGCTGTGGCCGTCCGGGATCGACTTCTCCGGCTACCGGTACGTGCTGGAGAACGCGCTGTTCCTGCGCTGGTTCTCCAACTCGCTGATCGTGTCGTTCGTGACGGTGGCGGCCAACCTCGTCTTCGGCTCGCTCGGCGGGTACGCGTTCGCGCGCATGCGGTTCCGCGGTTCGAAGGCGATGCTCGGGCTGATGATGGCGACCATGGCGGTGCCGTTCCAGCTCACCATGATCCCGACGTTCCTGGTGATGAAGAAGCTCGGCCTGATCGACTCGCTCGGCGCGCTGATCGTCCCGTCGCTGGTCACGCCGTTCGCGGTGTTCCTGCTGCGGCAGTTCTTCCTCTCGCTCCCGCGCGAACTGGAGGAAGCGGCCTGGATCGACGGCTGTTCGCGGCTGCGAGTGCTGGTGCGGATCGTGCTCCCGCTGTCGCGCCCGGCGCTGAGCACCGTCGCGGTGCTGACTTTCCTCAGCACCTGGAACGACCTGACCTGGCCGTTGATCGCGATCAACCACGACACCCAGTACACGCTGCAGCTCGGCCTGACCACCTTCCAGGGACAGCACCACACCAACTGGGCGGCGGTGATGGCCGGGAACGTCATCACCGTGCTGCCGGTGCTGCTGGCGTTCCTGGGCGCGCAGAAGACGTTCATCCAGTCCATCACCTCCAGCGGCCTCAAAGGCTGACGAGTCGTCCAGAGGAACCACGCATGCCGCACCGCTTCGACCTGCTCGTGCTCGGCGACGTCAACCCCGACGTCGTCCTCGGGCCGCTGACCGACGACCTCGACTTCCGGCAACGGGAGAACCTCGTCGGCCACGGCTCGCTCACGCTCGGCGGGTCCGCCGCGATCACCGCCGCCGGCGCCGCCCGGCTGGGGCTCAAGGTTGCCTTCGCCGGGCGGATCGGCGACGACGCCGCCGGTCGCTTCGTCCGCGACATCCTCGAAGACCGCGGGGTCGACACGCAGGCCCTCACGGTGGATCCGACGTTGCCGACTCCGCTCACCGTGATCCTGACCCGCGACGACAGCCGCGCCATCATCACCAGCGCCGGCGTGCTGGACGCAGTGTCGGCGGCGGACGTCCCCGTTGATTTGCTGATGAGCTCCCGGCACGTCCACGCCTCGTCGTACTTCCTGATGCCCAAGCTGGCCGCCGGGCTGCCGGAGCTGTTCCGCACCGCCCGCGCACACGGCGCGACGACCTCTTTGGACACCAACGACGATCCGGCCCGGCAATGGGATCCCAGCGGCATCCCGCTGGTGCTTCAGGAGACCGACTACCTCCTGCCCAACGCCGCCGAAGCTCTGCAACTGTCCGGAAAATCCAGCCTGCTCGACGCAGCAGCGCACCTCGCCGCCCAGGGTCCGACTGTCGTCGTAAAGAACGGTGCCGACGGCGCTCTCGCGCACCACCGCGGCGAAACCGTCACGGTTCCCGCGTCCCCGATCACCCCGCTCGACACCGTCGGTGCCGGGGACAGCTTCAATGCCGCGTTCCTTGCCGCGACGCTGCGCGGTCTGCCGCTCCGCGACGCGCTGGGGGCCGGGGTCGAGGGCGGCGGCCGTTCGACGCTCGCGCGCGGCGGGATCGACGGCCAACCGACCTGGAACGAACTCAATCTCACCGAAACCACTGAAACGGAAAGCGCATGACCACCAAGATCACCTTCATCGGCGCCGGCAGCGTCGTGTTCACCCAGGGTCTGCTCGCGGACCTGTTCGCCTATCCCGAACTGGCCGAGGTACACGTCGCGCTGCACGACATCGACCCGGAACGCCTGCGCATCGCGCACGCGGCGGCCGGTCGCATCGCCGAAGCGCGCGGGGCCAAGCCGGTCCTCACCGCGCACGCGGACCGCCGGGAAGCCCTGGAAGGCGCGGACTTCGTCGTCAACATGGTCCAAATCGGAATGGGCGAGGCCACCCGGGTCGACTTCGACATTCCCGCCCGCTTCGGCGTGAAGCAGACCATCGGCGACACGCTCGGCGTCGGCGGGATTTTCCGTGCCCTGCGCACTTTCCCGTTCCTGCGCGAACTCGGCGAGGACATCGCGCAGGTGTGCCCGCGGGCGTGGCTGCTGAACTACACGAATCCGATGGCGATGAACGTGCAGTACCTCTCCGAGACGCTCGGCCCGGACCGCGTCGTCGGCCTGTGCCATTCGGTGTACTGGACGGTGCACGACCTGGCCAAACTGCTGGAGGTGCCGCTGTCCGAGGTCACCTACCACGCCGCGGGCATCAACCACCAGGCCTGGATCCTGCGCCTGGAACATCAGGGCAACGATCTGTACCCGCGGCTCGCCGAACTCGCCGAGGATCCGCAGCTGCGGCGGCGCGTGCGGTTCGACATGTTCCGGCGGCTCGGCTACTACCCCACCGAAACCAGCGAGCATTCCTCCGAATACGTGCCCTGGTATCTCGGCCACGCCAGCGAAATCGAACGGCTGCGGCTGCCGATCGGCGCGTACCTGGACGTCGTGGCGGAGAACGAGGCCGAATACGAACGGACCCGCCAAGCCATCGAGCGCGACGAACCGCTCACTGTCGAAGGCACCAACGAATACGCGCCGCAGATCATCCACAGTGTCGTCACCGGCACGCCGCGCACCGTTTACGGCAATGTGCTCAACCGCGGGCTGATCCCGAATCTCCCGGCGACCGGGGCCGTCGAGGTGCCGTGTCTCGCCGACGCCACCGGCATCCGTCCGACGCGCGTCGACGCGCTTCCGCCGCAGCTCGCCGCGCTCAACCGCACCTACCTGAGCACCACCGAACTCGTGGTGCGCGCGGCGGTCGAGGACGATCCCCGGCACATCCGCCACGCCGCGATGACCGATCCCGCCACCGCGGCCGCGCTTCCGGTCGAACGCATCTGGGAACTGTGCGACGAAATGGTGCTCGCACACGGCGACGCGCTCCAGCCCGGATTGCGGAAAACACTGGGCAGCTAACGACTCTTGACGGCGCGACGCGGTGATCGGCTAAACTTCTGGTGCCTGCCGGACGGGCAGGCGCCAGAAGTACGCCCAGCCGGTAATGCGGAGTGTTCCGCGAGCCCGGACCCAGTCGCCAGGATGTCTTCTCCAGCGTCCGAGGCGGGGCCGTACTCACCAACGCTGGAGTCACCAGATGCATTCGCTTCCTGGTCGGATTTCTCGCGGAACCGCGGCCGCCGCCTTGCTGATCGGCAGTTCGGCGTGCGCGCTCGGGGCAGGCGGCACCGCGGAAAGCGCGCCGCTGCCCTCGCCGCACAGCCAGGTCAAGGACGTCCCCCTGCCGGCCCCGCACGCCGGGTTCGACTACCAGATCGGCGGCCCGTACCAGCCGCCGTCGGGCGTCCAGGTCGTCAGCCGCGACCACAGCGCCCCGGCGGCCGCCGGGCTGTACAACATCTGCTACATCAACGCTTTCCAGGCTCAGCCCGGCGCCGAAAAGGACTGGGGCGACCTGGTTCTGCGTGACGACGACGGCAACGTCGTCATCGATCACGATTGGAACGAAGCGCTGCTCGACCTGCGCACCGCGGACAAGCGGAGCCGGATCGCGGACAAGGTCGGCACGTGGATCGACGAGTGCGCGGGCAAGGGCTACCAGGCCGTCGAGCCGGACAACTACGACAGCTTCACCCGGTCCCAGGGCCTGCTCAGCGCGCGGAACGCCCAGGACCTCGTCAAGCTGCTTTCCCAGCGCGCGCACGGGAAAGGCCTCGCGATCGGCCAGAAGAACACCTCGGAACTCGCTTCGTCGCGGGCGGACAACGGTCTGGACTTCGCCGTCGCCGAGGAATGCGGCGAGCAGGACAATTGCGCGGAGTACACCCAGCATTTCGGCAACCAGGTGATCGTCATCGAGTATTCTGCGGACGGACTCCGGAACGCGTGTGCCAAGTGGGGCAGCACGCTCAGCGTCGTCCGGCGCGACCGGGACGTCACGCCGAAGGGCGATTCCGCGTACGTGCGCGAAACCTGCTGAGACTTCCGTCATCCTGCCAGCACCGCCGCGCGGTTGCTGGCAGGGTGGCGGAATGGACGACGAGTACCCGTTCGACAACGCGGCCGCCCCGGCCAGCGACCGGATGTCCGCCCTCGAAGCCAGCTACGACGCGACCACCGTCCGGCACCTGGAGAATCTCGGGGTCGGCGCGGGCTGGTCCTGCTGGGAGATCGGCGCGGGCGGCGGGTCGATCGCCCGGTGGCTGGCCGAGCGGGCCGGGCCGGACGGGCAGGTGCTGGCCACCGACCTCGACACCCGGTTGCTGGCCGACCTGCCCGCGAACGCCTCGGCCGTGCGCCACGACGTGCGCGAAGAGCCGCTGCCGGACCGGAAGTTCGACCTGATCCACGCCCGGCTGGTGCTGATCCACTTCCCGGAACGCGACGAACTGGTGGCGAAACTCGCCGGTGCCCTCGCCCCCGGCGGCTGGCTGGTCCTGGAGGAGATCGAGCCGCGCGGCCAAACCGTGCTCGCCGCGCCCGACGACGAGAGCGCGGCGGTTTTCGGTTCTGTGCAAGGGCGGATCCTGGACCTGCTCGAACGAGCGGGCAGCGACGTCGAATGGGCCGGGCGGCTGCCGGAGGTGCTCGCCGGGGCCGGATTGCGCGAGGTCGGCAGCGCGCGGGTGACGACCAGGTGGCCGGGCGGCGGGCCGGAAATCCGGTTGCTGGCCGCGAATTCGGTGGAACTGGCCGAAAAGCTGGCCGCGGACGGCGTGTCGCCGGAGGAGCTTGAGCAGTTCCGCCGGGTGCTCGCCGATCCGCGGTTCACCGTGTCTTCCTATCCCCTCGTGTCCGTATGGGGCCGCCGTTAACGACGGCGCGAGATCGCCACCCCCGCCAGGCACAGCACCCCGCCGATGAGCCCGTACGCACTCGGGGTTTCGGCGAGCAGCAGCCACGACAGCAGCACCGCCACCGCTGGCACGGCGTAGGTCACCATCGTCAGGCGACCGGCGTCCGTGCGGCGCAAGGCGTACGCCCACGCCGTGAAGCCGACCGCGGTGGGGAACACTCCCAAGTAGACACTGCCGAGCACCGCGCCCGTGGGCGCCGCCTGCACTTCGCTGATCAGCTGTGGCGCCCACGGCAGCAGCACCACGGTCCCGACGACGCAGCCCAGCCAGATCGCGGTCAGCCCGTCGACGTGGCGCAGCGTGATCTTCTGGACCATGACCCCGGCGGCGTAGAGCACGGCAGCCAGCAGGCACAGCAGGACGCCCGCCCAGTCGTTGCTTCCGGTGGCTCCGGTCGCGATCAGCGCGGCCCCGCCCAGCGCGACGAGCGAGCCGATGATCAGCGAGCGCGAGAAGCCTTCGCCGAGGAACTTCCCGGCCGCGACGGCGACCATCAGCGGCGCGAGGTTCACCAGCAACGCCGCGGTCCCGGCGTCGACGTGCCGCTCCCCCGCGTTGAGCACGACGGTGTACGCGGCCAGCCACAGCACGGCGTACGCCGCGACCAGCAGGAACGCCTTGCGCGACAGCCGGACCCGGACCGCGCCCTTGGCCACTGCGAACACGGTGAGCGTCACGGCCGCCACGGCGAGCCGCAGCAGCGCCAGCGGTGCCGGGGACAGCGCGTGCCCCACGCTGCGGATGGCGACGAACGACGAGGCCCACAGCACCACGGCGAGCCCGGCGGCGGCCGCGATCTTGCCGAGGTCGGTCTTGACGGCGGGCTGGGCGGTTTCCACGAGATCGGTCACCTGACCATCGTCACCTCGCCCTGATGTACAGCACAAGCGATGAGTTCTGTACCTCCGTTAAGGACCGCTGTACATTCGAAGCATGCTGGACCTCCCCCGCCTCCGCGTGCTGCGCGCAGTCGTCGCTTCCGGGTCGATCCGCGCGAGCGCCGCCGCGCTCGGCTACACGCCGTCCGCGGTGAGCCAGCAAATCACCACGCTGCAACGGGAGACCGGGCTGCAGCTGTTCGAACGGTCCGGCCGCGGCATCGAGCCCACCGAGGCCGGACGGACGCTCGCCGCCGAGGCCGAGCTGCTGTTCGAGTCCTTCAGCCGGGTCGAGCAGGTCGTCGCCGAACTGCGCGCCGGACGCGTCGGCCGGCTGTCGATCGGCTACTTCGGCTCGGCAGGCTCGACCTGGCTGGCCCCGACCGTCGCCGCACTGCGCGCCGAATTCCCGGGACTGCGGCTGGACCTGATGCTGACCGAGTTCACGCCAGGCGACCCGGACATCGACATCTTCGTGGAGGAAACCGGCGCCGAGCACCCCGGGTCGGTCATCGTGCACCGGCTGGCCGAGGACCCGTACCTGGCGGTCGTCCGCCTCGACGACCCGCTCGCCGGCCTGCCGGAGGTGCCGCTGGCCGCGCTCGCGCAGCGACACTGGGTCGACAACGACCTGCGCGAGGGCCCGTGCCGGCAGGTGCTGCTCAACGCGTGCACGCAAGCCGGGTTCTCGCCGAGTTTCGTCGTCGAGACGCACGACTACCGGACCGCGATGTCCTTCGTGGCAACGGGAATCGGGCTGACCGTGGTGCCGGCGCTGGGGATCGGCGAACTGCCGGACGGCCTCACGACCGTCGCACTGGCCTCCCCCGCGCCGGTCCGGCACCTCAGCCTCGCGGTGAAGAAGCCGATCGCAGAACACCCGGCCGCCCGGCGCGCGGTGGAACTGCTGGAAAGCCTGGTGTGCCCGGAGAAAACCAGCGTCGGCTGACGCACCAAGCCTGACACGCCGAATCTGACGCACCACCCGGATGCCGCCGAAGTCCGTGAAGGGCTCCTTGAGGGAATCAAAATCCGTGAAGGTTCCCCTCACGGACAGCAGGGCTCGCTGGACTGCCGAGATTTCGCCCGCGCCGCCCGGAGAAGCCGTGAGGGGAACCCTCACGGAATCAGAGTCCGTGAAGGTTCCCCTCACGGACAGCCAGGTCGCGAAGCATGAGGGGTCCGCGCTCCCAGCCCGGCAACCTCGGAGCCGAGGAAGCCGTGAAGGGCTCCTTGAGGGAACCAGATTCCCTCAAGGAGCCCTTCACGGCACGGCGACCGGAGGCGCGAATCGGGCGACCAAACCTTCCCCGGTAACGAAAGCACCACATTCACGACGCGAATGTGCGGCCGTGACCCCGAACGGACCAGCCGGTACCGGGTTCGCGCCGGACGACGGGTGGAAGCGGGCTCACCGGAACGGGTTGATGGCCTTCCGCCAATTTCTCCCGCTCTTTCCGCGCCGACCTGGGCGGCCGACCGGAAACCGACATCGTTACACCCCGATCGGGTAGGGATAACTCACGCGCAGTCCCCGTTGAACCGGCCCCGACCCGCCTCCGTCACTCTGACGAGGCGCGGCGAACCCCCGGGTTGGCGGATTGGCCGGGGGACCCCCTCCGTGCGGGAATGGTGTCACCGTCCGACATCGAAGTCGCCCGGTTTTCCTCAGGGAAAGGGAAGGGTTCGTTTTCATGGACGTCCGGTACGAGGCTTTTTGCTTCGCCGATCCGCTGTTCTTCGACGAACCGTGGGAAATCCCGGGCGCGGCAGGCGACCTGGCCGCGGCCCTGCCGCAGCCGGGACCCGGGTGGACGGCCGAGCAGCACGGGATCTGGCGTTCGCTGCGCCCGGCGGGCCGGGAACTTCCCGCCCAGGGCTGGAAAATCCACGTCTCCGCAGGTCTGGACAACGCCGGGCGCGTGCTGGCCGCGGTGCATCAGTACTGTGTGGAGCATCGGGTCGCGTACAAGCACCTGCGCTCCCGGGCGATCCTCATCAGCCGCAATTCGAAATACGCGCCGCGCGAAGGAAGCGGCAAGCTGGTCACGATTTACCCGGAGTCCGAGGAGGCGCTCGCCCGGATACTCAGCGACCTTTCCGCCGAGCTGGAAGGCGAGCACGGCGCGTATATTCTGAGCGATCTCCGCTACCGCGAAGGCCCGCTTTACGTCCGGTACGGCGGATTCTCCGAACAGTGGACAGAACACGCCGGAACCCGGGTGCTCGCAATCCGCCATCCGGACGGCACGCTCGTGCCCGACCGGCGGGAACCGTCCTTTTCCGTGCCGGACTGGGTGTCCATTCCGGCCTGTTTGTCCGACAGCCTGACCGCGCGCAAGAACGGCGCCCGGTTCCCGTACCGGGTGACCGGTTCCCTGCACTTTTCCAACGGCGGCGGCGTTTATCTGGCCGAACGAGGGGTCGACCGGAAAACCGTCGTGCTGAAGGAGGCGCGCCCGCACGCCGGGCTGGACCGGGACGGCGCCGACGCGGTCGCCCGGCTCGACCACGAGCGCGAGGTCCTCGAACGGCTGGCGGCCGTTCCGGGGATCCCCCGGGTGTACGAGCAGTTCACCGTGTGGGAGCACCACTACCTGGCGATGGAGCACCTGCCCGGCATCGCGCTGAGCAGCTGGCTCGCCCGGCACTACCCGCTCACCAGCGGTTCCCGCGACGAAGCCGATCTCGCGGCTTATCGCGACCGCGCGCTGGCCGTGCTGGTGCAGGTCGAACGCATCCTCGCCGACATTCACCGGCACGGGATCGTCTTCGGCGACCTGCACGGGAAGAACATCCTGGTGGACGAGCAGGACCGGGTGTCGCTGGTCGACTTCGAGCTGGCCGTCGACGCCGGTTCCGGCGACCGCCCGGGGCTCGGCGCGCCCGGCTTCCGCGCCCCCGCCGACCGGCACGGGTTCGAAATCGACGAGCACGCGCTGGCCGCGCTCCGGCTGTGGCTTTTCCTGCCGCTGGTGATGCTGCTGGAACTCGCGCCGAGCAAACTGCGCGGGATCGCGGACTTCGCCCAGCAGCGGTTCGGCCTTCCCCAGGAGTACGCCGACCGCGTGGTCTCGGTGCTCACCCCGCGCGGCACACCGCCCGCCGCGACGCACACCGCGCTGGACGAACCGCGGCCGGACTGGTCGCTGGTGCGCAAGCAGATCGCGGAAGCCATCCTCGCGAGCGCCACGCCGGAGCGCGCCGACCGGCTGTTCCCCGGCGACATCGAGCAGTTCCGCTCCGGCGGCGCGGGATTCGGCGTCGGAGCCGCGGGCGTGCTGCACTCGCTGCACATCGCCGGAGCAGGCCGTTATCCCGAATACGAGCAATGGCTGCTGGCCGCGGTCCGGCGGCAACCGCCCTCTCGGCCCGGATTTTTCGACGGCAGCCACGGCATCGCGTACGTCCTGGAGGAATTCGGCTACTCGGCGGAGGCTGATGAACTGCTGGCCGCGTCGCAGTCGCTGGCCGGCCAGACCACCGACCACGGCCTGGAAAGCGGCCTGGCCGGAATCGGCCTCACCCGCCTGCACTTCGCGACGACCCGCGGCGACAACGAATTCGGCCGCCAAGCCCTGGACATCGCCGTCCGGCTCGCGACCGCTTTCGAGACCGCCGAACCGCCCGGCCGCTTCGCCAGGGCCGGCCTGCTGAGCGGCTGGTCCGGACCGGCGTTGCTGTTCCTGCGCCTGCACGAGCACACCGGCGAGCCGTCCTGGCTCACCCTCGCCGACCGGGTGCTGGCCCGCGACCTGGAGGAATGCGCCCCGGCGTCCGACGGATCGCTGCAGGTCCGCGACGGCGTCCTGCGCACGCTCCCCTACGCCGCGATCGGCAGCGCCGGAATCCTGCTGGTCGCCGAACAGGTCGCCCGGCGCCTGCCGGAGTCGGCGACCGCCCAGAGCCTGCCCGGCCTGCGGGCGGCGTGCCGAGGAGAGTTCGTGATCCACCCCGGCCTGCTCTACGGCCGGTGCGGACTCGCCGCCGCGCTGTCCTTCGCCGACGAGCCGGACCGGGAAGCCATCGACCTGCACCTGTCCCGGCTGTCCTGGCACGGCGTCCCGTACCACGGCGGGCTGGCCTTCCCGGGGAACCAGCTGCTTCGCCTGTCGACCGACGTCAATACCGGCAGCGCGGGGGTCCTCCGCACGCTCGCCGCACTACTGGACGGCGCGGAACTGCTGCCCTTCCTGGGCTCCGCGCCGTCCCCGCACACCTCCGGCCGATGAGCGCCGGCGGACCCCGAGAGAAGGGAACACCCATGGAACACGTCCTGGAGCTGCAGGCGTTGGAGGCCCCGGAAGCCCTCGAAGGCCAGGGACTGGACCACCACGGCCACAGCCACTACAGCGCGTACTGCGGCGACAGCACGCTCAGCCTGCTCCTCTGCTACTGACCGCGGGCGGGGCGGGAACGGCACAGGCCAAGTGCGCCGTTCCCGCCCCGTTCATTCTGCCCCGGCGAGCCGCGGCGGTCGCGTCGAGGCGGGCCTGGTGCGGTGAGGCGGCTCGGCCGGACAGCGGTCGGGGGGCTGGCTGGCCACTTCGTGACGCCCGCATCGGTCGAGCCGGAACCCGCGGCTCGACGGCGGTTGGTGCCGGCGAGGTGTCTCGTGGGTCGGCGGTCGCAGGGCTGGCTGACACGAGTCCGGTGACGCTCGCCTCGGTTGTGGCGAGGTGGCGTCGGCGATCCGAAAGCCTTCGGATCGGCGAAGTGCTTCCGCGGGCTCGCGGTCGGACCACGAGCCCGGCGACACCCGAACCGATCACCGCGGACGTCGCCGACCCGACAGCAATCGGCGCGGCGAACTGCCCCGGCACAGCGCTTAGCCGACCACACGCCCAGTGACACCCGCACCGAGCGCCGCAGACGTCGCCGACCCGACAGCGGTTGGTGCGGGCCAGTTGCCTCGGCGGGTTCGCGGCCCGGCACTGGCTGGCCATGAGCCCGAGGATGCCCGCCTCGGGTCAGAACGAGGCGGGCGTCGGCGAGTCGCCTCCGCGCGCTCGCCGCCGATTGCCTGACCGGCCGCGAACCCGACGACGCCCGGCGAAAGTCGCCGGGCGGGCGGACGTTGCACCGCAGCGAGAGGAGCGACATGGCCCGATCCGCCGATCGGCTGCTGCGCTCCGCCGCCTTGCTGGACCGGCCCCGGCTGGCCGCGGTTGTCGTGACGTCGCTGATCTCCGCCGGCGCCGGGCTGCTCCTTCCCGGAGCGCTGGCCGCCGCCACCGACGCGGTGCTCGGCGGGCGCGGCAGCACCGGCGCGGTGGTGTGGCTGCTTGTCGTAGGCGTCGCGGAGATCGCCGCTGATGCCGTCACCATGCTCCTTCCCGCTCGGCTGACCAGCAATGCGAGCGCCTGGCTGCGTCGTCGGGTAACCGACCGGCTGCTCGCTCTCGGCACGCATTCGCCGTTCGCGCCCGGGGACGCGGTCAGCCGGGTCAGCGGCGATTGCGCGGCGGCAGGCGGCATCGCCGCGGTCGTGGTGCAGCTGATCGCGACCGCGCTGATGTCCTCCGGCGCGGTAGTCCTGCTCGCGCTTCTGGACTGGCGGCTGGCGCTGGTCTTCCTCGGCAGCCTCCCGTTCGCCTTGCTGCTGGCGAGGTCGCACCTGCGAGGCACCGCGAAGGACGTCCTTGCCTACCAACAGGTCTCCGGCGAACTGTCCGCCCGGCTGCTCGACGCGGTCGCCGGCCTGCGGACGATCGCCGCGTCCGGCACCGCCGACGCCGAGGCTGCCCGGGTGCTGCGGCCGCTGCCTCGGCTGAATCTCGCCGGCCAGGGCATGTGGCGCACCCAAGCCCGGATGGTGTGGCGGGCCGGCCTGCTGCTTCCCGCCGTCGAGATCCTCACCCTCGCGGCCGCCGGTTTCGGTGTCCTGGACGGACGGTTGAGCGCCGGGGACGTCCTCGCCGCACTCGGCTACGTCGCTCTCGGCCTCGGCCTGGTGACGCAGATTCCTTTGCTCACCACACTTTCCCGGATCCGCTCGGCCGCATACCGGATCGCCGAGGTCCTCGACACCGAGCCACCGCCTCGCGGCGCCCTCGGGCTGTTGCCCGGAAACGGCACGCTGGAACTCCGCGGCGCGACAGTGCACGGTGCGCTGACCGACGTCGACCTCACCATTCCCGGTGGCTGTTTCGCCGCCGTGGTAGGGAGTTCCGGCTCCGGTAAGTCCACTGTGGTCAGTCTGCTGGCCGGTCTCCGCCGCCCCGACGCCGGACAGGCGCTGCTGGACGGCCGCGACCTCTCCGTGCTGCGTCCGGACGAACTTCGCGCCGTTGTCGGGTATGCCGCTGCCGAGCCCGCGCTGCTTGGCGGCACCGTTTCCGATGCGGTCGGCTATGGATCCTGGGCCAGCATCCCGGCGGTGGACGCGGCCTGCCGGACTGCGCGCATTCACGACGTCCTGGTGCGGCTGCCCCGGGGTTACGACACGCTGCTCGCCGAAACTCCGTTGTCCGGCGGGGAAAGCGCCCGGATGGGGCTCGCTCGTGCGCTCGCGCGAAACCCGCGGGTGCTCCTGCTCGACGACGCGACCGCCAGCCTGGACACGGTCACCGAGCGCGCCGTGACGGCGGAGCTGGGCCGCCGGACGCGGGTGGTCGTCACGCACCGGGCCGCGATGGCCGCGCGGGCGGATGTGGTGGTGTGGCTGGCGGCGGGACAGGTCCGTGCGGTCGGACCGCATGCGCGGTTGTGGCAGATGCCGGGGTATCGCGCGGTGTTCACGGAGGAAACGTGATGCCGCGCTGGTGGAACGCCTTGGCCGGACAACGCGGTGCAGCAGGTCCGTGCCGTCGGGCCGCGCCTGCGATAACCCCGAAGCCGCCCGGCAGCGCGCGATGGCGCATCAGCCTCGCGCCCCAACCAGCCCGCGCACGCAACCACACCGTGCCCGCGGAGCGGCCATGACCGTCGGCCGCCTTTACTGGAACGCCCTCGCCGGGCAATGGCGCGGCGGGCTGGTGCTCCTCGCCTGCTCCCTTCTCGAAGGACTGCCCGCGTTTTTCTCCGGACGGCTGGTCGAACTGGCCGTCAACAGCGGGTTCGCCGCGGGCAAGCCCGGCGTCGGCCTGGTCTGGCTCGGGGTGTTCGGCCTCGCCGCTCTCGCGGGCGCGGTCGGGTCGCGGCTGGTGTGGCGGCAGCTCGGCAAGGTCGTGGAGCCTCTCCGCGACGCGCTGGTGACCGCCGTCGTCCGCGGAGTGCTGCACGATCCCGCACCGCCGCGGAGCGGGCCGGACGCGCGCGGGGTCGCCCGGATCACCCAGCACGTCGAGGTCGTGCGCGACGCCACCGGCGGGCTCCTGGTCCAGGCCCGCGCCATGATCGTCACCACCGCGGCGGCGATCGCGGGGCTGGTCACCGTCGCGGGGTCGCTGGCGTTGCCGGTCGTAGTTCCGGTGGTGCTCGCGCTGGCCGGATTCGCCGCGTTGCTGCCCTCGCTCGCCCGGCGGCAACGCGCGCTCACGCTGGCCGACGAAGGCACCGCCGCCGCGACCGGTTCGATCTTCGCCGGGATCCGGGACGTCGTCGCCTGCGGAGCCGAACCGGTCGCCGCGCTGACTGCCGACCAAGCGCTGGACCGCCAAGCCGCTGCCGCGGTACGGGTGGCTCGGTCGGCGGCGCTGCGGTCGCTGATCGTGGCGCTGGGCGGGTTCGTCCCGCTGGTGCTCGCGCTCGCTCTCGCGCCGTCGATGGTCGCCCGCGGCGAGCTGACCGCCGGGGCGGCGCTGGGCGCGCTCGTTTACCTGGCCGCCACCCTGCAACCCGCGTTGCGCGGGCTCGCCGCCACCGCGTCCACGGTCGTCCTCCGCTTGCTCGTAGCGCTGCGGCGGCTCGCCGAAACCACTGCCCCGCCGGAACCTCGCCTGGCGACCGAGAGTCCCGCCGGAATCGCCCTCACCGTGCGCGACCTGACGTTCCGTTGGGGTGCGGCGCCGGAACCGGTGGTCCGCGGCCTGAATCTCGATCTGCGCCCGGGCGAGCATCTGGCGGTGGTCGGTCCGAGCGGCATCGGGAAATCGACGCTGGCCGGTCTGCTCACCGGTCTGCTGGACCCGCACCACGGCGAAGTCCGGCTGGGCGGCATGCGAGCCGGAGAACTGGCCGACCGGCCTCGGCATCTGGTGTTGGTGCCGCAACAGGCTTACGTCTTCGCCGGGACGCTGCGCGAGAACCTGTCGCTGTTCCACCCCGAAGCCTCCGACCGACGTCTCGTCGCGGCCGCCGAAGCCGTCGGCGCCGCCCCGCTGCTGGCCCGCCTCGGCGGCCTGGACGCCGAACTCCGTCCCGGCGCGGAGGGCCTGTCCGCCGGGGAAGCGCAGCTCCTCGCCCTGGCGAGAGCCTATGCGTCACCGGCAGGCGTCGTCGTCCTCGACGAAGCGACGTCCACTTTGGACCCGGCGGCGGAGATCCACGCCGAACGCGCCTTCGCCGCCCGGGGAGGCACCTTGGTGGTCATCGCACACCGGCTGTCGTCCGCGGTCCGGGCGCGGCGCGTGCTGCTGATGGACGGGCAGGACACGCTGCTCGGCCGCCACGACGAACTTCTCGCCGCGGCGCCGAGGTATGCGGAGATGATGCGGGCTTGGCTTCCGGAGCAGGCCGGGTCGCGGCTCGAGGCCAGTTGAAGTGGGGCGTTAGGGAGGCTCGACCGCGGAGGAGCCAGCAGCCGTGCGACTTACTGATCCGCTGTCTCTGGCCGGGCAGTCGCTCGGGTGAGTCCGGTGCCTGCCGTTAGGTCGTGACTGCGGCGAAGGCCCGGGGGACTCGGTGACATGCACAGCGCCAGGCCTCTCCGCAGGCAGGGTTGAGCCATGCCAGCGGCCGAGGTCCGGCAAAGGCAGCTCACCCAACCGAGCACGACAGGCGAGGTCCGGCAAAGCCAGCGCGTCGGGCTGGGCGCAACAGCCAACGTCCGGCCAAGGCAACACCACCCGGCTGGGCACCACAACCGACAGCCGAGATCCGGCCAACGTCAGCGCACCCAACCGGGCGCGACAACCGAGATCCTGATGGTCCTCGCCAGCAGCGGCCCGCGACGCCGCACAGCCTGCCGTCGCGGAGCGATTCGCCTGTCCCCCGGCGCATCCCGCATCGCCGTCTCGCGGCTGGTCGCGAAACGTCCCCGCGACCAGCCGCCGAGCGAACCCCGGTCAGACCTTGCGCGGCACCGAGGCGATGAGGATCTTGCTGCCGTTGCGGCCGAGGTAGATGTCGACCTTGCTGAAGCCGCCGGACGGGCCGGGTTCGGTCCAGCCGAAGGTCTTCGGGGCGTCGGAGGCGGTGCGGGTCTGGACGTCGAACAGCGTGGCCGCCTGCCGGAACTCGAAGGTGACCGTGGTGCTGCCCGCCGACGGGTCGTCGATGACGAATCCGCTGACGCCGACGGCCCGGTTGTACCAGGTCAGCGTGCCGCCGGTGCGGCCGCCGATGATGTCGCCGCCGAAGTCCGACGTCGGGTAGCCCGCGGCGTTCGCGACGCCCGCGCCGCCGAGTGCGGCGACCGCGGACAGGACAAGGCCGATGGCGATGCGTTTCATGGCGTTTCCCCCAGGGATGGTCGATTCTGGGCGGAATCGTACGTGGCCGCGGCGTGCGGCGCGGGATTATGCGGGAAGTCCCTGGGGCGGCACCGGTCTCGTGCCGGCGAGGCGGCGCGGCTCGGGGTCAGACGACTCCGGCCGCGATCAGCTGGTCCCAGATCACCCCCTGGTCCACTACCTCGACGCCGAACTTCTCGGCCTTCGTGAGTTTGCTGGCGCCGACGTCGGCGCCGGTGATGAGCAGGTCCGTGCTCGCCGAGACTGACGACGCGGTGGTCGCGCCCGCTGTCTCGCACAGGCGCTGGAACGTGGGGCGCGGCACCTTCTCCCCCGATCGCGGGTCGCTGATCGCGCCGGTGACCACCACGGTCTTGCCCTCCAGCGGCGCTCCCGCGACGACCGCGGGCGGGAGGTCTTCCTCCAGGACGTCCAGGGAGACCCCGCGTTCCCGCAGGCGTTCGAGCTCCGGGCGCAGCCGGGTGAGGTGTTCCACCAGCGACGCGGCGACCTTGGGGCCGATGTCCTCCACCGCCACCAAGCCGTCGGCGCCCGCGTCGAGGACCGCTTCCAGCGAGGCGAATCCGGCCCGGCACAGCCGCGCGGCGGTGCCTTCCGACGCCATCGGGATCGCGAGCCCGATCAGCGCCCGGCGCAGCCCGACCCGGCGGCTGGCGTCGATCGACTCGATCATCCGCGTCGCCGAGACCTCGCCGATGCGGTCGAATTCCAGCAGGCGTTCCTTGGTCAGCCGGTAGAAGTCCGACGGGTGCTCCAGGATCCCGGCCTCGGCCAGCCGTTCGATCCACACGCCGCCGATCGCGTCGATGTCCGCGGCCGCCCGGGACGCCCAGTGGATCAGCCGCCGGACGGTCTGCGCGGGGCAGGAGACGTTGGTGCAGAACAGTTCCCGGCTGTTGCCCTGCTCGGTGAGCGGCTGCTCGCACGACGGGCACGCCGAGGGCGGCACGATCTCCTGCTCCGCGCCGGTCCGTTTCGACTCGTCGAGCACCCCGGCGACGAACGGGATGACGTCGCCTGCCCGGCGCACCAGCACGGTGTCGCCGATCTTGATGCCGCGAGCGCGGATGACCTCCTGGTTGGCCAGCGTCGCGCGCGTGACCGTGGTCCCGCCGACGAACACCGGCTCCAGCCACGCGACCGGCGCGATCTTGCCGGTCTTGCCGACGTCCCAGACCACATCGGACAGTACGGTCGTCTTCTCCTCGGCGGCGAACTTGTACGCCAGCGCCCCGCGCGGCGAACTCGAACGGGTGCCCGCGGCGGCGTACGCGGCGCGGTCGGCGAGGCGCAGGACGGCGCCGTCGATGTCGTAGTCCAGGTCGTTGCGCTGCTGTTCGATCGTGGTGATCACCTCCTGCGCGGAGGCCGCGTCGGCGCAGCGGCGCATGTCCGCCGCGGTGAACCCGAGCGCCAGCAGGCCGCTGTCCAGGTCGGTTTCCGCGCTGCCGGGCTCGGTGTCCAGGTCGAAGGCGAAAAAGCGCAGCCGGCGCTCGGCGACCGCGGCCGGGTCTTTCGCGCGCAGGGTGCCCGCCGCGGCGTTGCGCGGGTTGATCAGCGGTTTGTCCGGGTGCGCGGTGTTGTAAGCGGCGAACGTCGAGCGCAGCATCACCGCCTCGCCGCGGACCTCGACCCGGCCCGGGGCGCCGACCTGGTGCGGAATGCCGTCCGTCAGCGCCCGGACCAGCATGGTCACGTCGTCTCCCGTGGTCCCGTCGCCGCGGGTGACCGCCCGGGCGAGGCGGCCGTCCTCGTACACCAGTGCCAGCGACAGGCCGTCGAGCTTGGGCATCACGACCACCGGCTGGCCGGGGAACCGGCCGAAAAACGCCTCGACCTGCTCCGGCTTCGTCGCCTTCTCCAGCGACAGCATCGGCCGCGAATGCCGGATCGGCGCGTGCAGCACCGCGGGCCCGCCCACCTGGTCCAGCGGGTTCGGGTCCGGGGCCAGCTCCGGGCTCGCCTCGATCAGCCCGCGCAGCTCGTCCTCGATCGCGTCGTACTCCGCGTCCGCCACCGCCGGCGAACCCCGGTAGTACGCGTCGCGCAGCACCACGACCTGATCAGCGAGCTCCTGAATACGTTCCCGAACGTCCACGACCCGGAACGCTACCCGGCCCCACCGACAAAACCCGGCTGCGACGCAAACCGGGAGGTCAGGACGGCAGTCGCCGCGCGCCGGCGCCGAGCCTGACCGGGCGGCGGGACGGCGGTCCGTACAGGTCCGTCGTCGCTCAGACCCGGCGGGGCAGTCGTTCCGGAGGCTCCGCGCGGCTTCGACCCGCCACCGGCGCCGCCTCGCCAGCACAGCCAGGAATATTCTCCGCATGCTTTTCTGGAATGCCTGTTCCGGACATCGGCAATCCGGTTTCCCGAATCAGCCGAGACACCGTGTCACGAAAAGGGCGGATCCGGCGATGAAACCGCGAGAAGGCGGCTCGCGGAATCCGGAGGGGATTGCCGATGAAGCGTAAAGCAGGTCGCGGAGTACTGGAGGGCGCTTTTCTGCTGCTGGAGGAGCTGGCGCGAAACGGCGAGGCGGGACCGACCCAGCTCGCGGCCGCGACCGGGCTGCACAAGGCGACCGCGCACCGGTTGCTCGATCAGCTCGTCGGCGTCGGCGCCGTCCAGCGCTGCGCCGGTCGCTATCGCGTGGGGCCGCAGATGTTCCGGCTCGGGCAAGCGTGGGAACCGGTCCGGGTGCTCCGGGCCGCGGTCGGGCCGCCGCTGCGGCAACTCGCGGCGGCGAGTCGCCGGACGAGCGTCAGCGTCGGCGTGCCCGCCGCTGATTCCGGACGGATCCTGATCGGCTGCGGAATCCGCGGCGAAGCCGACGAGATTTGCGCAATGCGCGCCGGTTGGGTGCTGCCGCCCGGTGCCGCGGCGGAAATAGTTCTCACCGCTTCCGGGCCGCAGGCCGAGCCGCCCGAAAAGTATTCCGGACGTGAATGGAAAAAGCTGCTCGCCGAGGCCAGGGACCGGGGCGTGGCGTTCGATTATAGCGACGGGGTTTCGCCGTTGTGCTGTGTGGCCGCACCAGTGCGGTCGGCGTCGGGCGACGTCGTCGCGGCGGTGGGCGCGGTCGCGCTGGACCAGCGGAGGCTGCCGTCGCTGGCGGAAGCGGTGCGGCGGGCGGCGAACGTCGCCAGCGCGAATCTCGCGCGGTTTCCGTCCTACGGGCCATGCGGCCTTGACCCGCTCGGCTGAGGCCGCCGGTAAAGACAAGACTGTTATTCCATCGGAATCCCGCGCACCCTCGGTGCCATCGATCACCCGACAGCGGGGAGTTCAGGGGTGCCGGCCGAAAACGACGTGGATCGTGAGCTTGTCCTCGAGCAGGAGTACGTGACCGCCTTGTACGGCAGGCTCGACGCGTTGCGCGCGCAAGCGGCGAGCGGTTGCGGAAGTGAGGACCCGGAGGCGGCGGCGCGCTGGAAGGCGGAGTTGGCGCGCCTCGAAGCCGTCGAGGACGGGCTTTGCTTCGGACGGCTGGAGATGCACGACGGGAGCCGGAGGTACATCGGCCGGGTGGGGCTGTTCCGGGACGAGGCGGACGAACCGTTGCTGCTCGACTGGCGGGCTCCGGCGGCGCAGCCGTTCTACACCGCGACCATGGCGGAGGCGCACGGCGTTCGGAGGCGGCGGCGGATCACCACCCGCAGACGGACAGTGACAGCGCTCGACGACGAGTTGCTCGATCCCGACGCCGCCGGGACCGGGACCCTGGTCGGCGAAGCCGCGTTGCTGGCGGCGCTCACTGCGGACCGGACCGGGCGGATGGGCGACATCGTCACGACGCTGCAGGAAGAGCAGGACCGGATCGTCCGCGACGGTTACGCCGGGGTGCTGGTGGTGCAGGGCGGACCGGGGACCGGGAAGACCGCGGTGGCGCTGCATCGGCTGGCGTATCTGATGTACACCCGGCCGCGGCTGCGCACGCGAGGGGTGCTGGTGATCGGGCCCAGCGACGTCTTTCTCGACTACATCGGACAGGTGCTGCCGGGGCTGGGCGAGCACGCCGTGGCGACCGCGACGATCGCCCGGTTGCGGCCGGACGTCGAGGTCAGCCGGGTGGATCCGGCCGGGGTCGCGGAGGTCAAGGGGCGGGCGGAGGCGGCGGATCGGATCGTCGCGGCGGTGTGGGGCCGCGCGGGGGCGTCCGGCGAGGCGGTCGAGGCGGAATTCGAGCAGCAGGCGGTGCGGCTGGAGCCAGCCGAATGGCGAGCCGCGGTGGAGTTCGCTTCCGGCAAGGGGTTGCCGTACCACCCGGCGCGGTGGGTCTTTCAGCAGCGGATGGCGGAACTTCTCGCGCAGCGGTTGGCCGACCGGATGGAGAACGTGGTGTTCACCGAGAGCGGCGAGGCCCTCGACGGCGGGAGTGCCGACGGCCGGCTCAGCGCGGCCGACCTGCGGGCGCTGGCCGCGGCGGGGGTGGTGGTCGGGCCGGATCAGGACGACGGGCCTCGGCGGCTGCTGGACGAGGTCGATTTGGCTGACCTGCGCAAGGCGTTGCTGGCCGACGCCGCGGTGTGCCGGGTGCTGGATGAGCTGTGGCCCGCGCTGACCGCGGAGGGGGTGGTGGCGGAGGTGTTCGGCGAGCTGGGCGGCGTCCAGCTCGCGGATGCGGCGACGAGCGGAACCCGTGCGCGAAACGATGAGGTGCCGGGCGAGCCGGACGGCGGCTGGAGCGCGGCGGACATTCCGTTGCTGGACGAGGCTTCCGCGGTGATCGGCGAATCCGTGGGGACGTTCGGGCACGTGGTGGTCGACGAGGCGCAGGAGCTGTCCGCGATGGCGTGGCGGATGGTGATGCGACGCTGTCCGGCGAAGTCGATGACGGTCGTCGGAGACCTCGCGCAGACCAGCGATCCGGCGGGAGCCACGTCGTGGGAACAGGTGTTGACACCGCATGTCGCGGATCGCTGGCGGTTGGCGGAGTTGAGCGTCAACTACCGGACTCCGCGGGAGATCATGGCGGCTGCGAGCGAGTTGTTCGCGGCGCAGCACCCTGGGCTCCAGCCGCCGCCGTCGGTGCGGGCTGCTGGTGAATCGCCGTGGCGTCAGGAGGGCACGCTTGCCGAGGTCGGCGCTATTGCCGCTGAGCACCGCAGCGGGCAGCTGGCGATCATCGCTCCGGCGTGTCATCTCGCCGCGCTGCGGGAGGGTTGCGCCGCGACGGTGCTGACGCCCGGGGCAGCGAAGGGCCTGGAGTTCGATTCGGTGCTGATCGTCGATCCGAAGCGGATTCTCGACGCTCCCCTCGGGCGCAACGACCTCTACGTCGCGATGACGCGCGCGACCCGGCGGCTGGGAATCCTCCATCTCGGACCGGTGCCGGCCGAGCTGGCGCGGATCCGGGAGAAGTAGGTCAGGAGGCCGTGTCGAGTTCCTTCAGCGCGCGGGCCAGGCGCTTGATCAGGGAGCGTCCGTCGTCGACCTGGAGGCGCGCGAATTCGTAGCCGAGGACGCCTTCGCCGGTGACGCCGATCTGACCCCGAAGCGCCTGTGCGACCCCGGAATTCAGTTCGGGTTCCGAGACCCAGGCGAGCTGGTCGAGGGTCCAGGAGCGCACCGGCTTCCCCGGCGCGGCGCGAACGATGCCGCCCACGGTGAACAGCGCCACCCGGTGCGAGGTGAGCGCGAAAACGAACCGACCCGGCGTCGGGATCGCGACCTGCGGGGCTTCCGCTTGCCCACGACGCACGGCGAGCGCCATCCCGGCCGCGCCCGCGAGCCCGGCGATGCCCGCCGCGCCGCCGATCATCGTCTTCCGCACGCCACCCACCCGGAAAGCGACAAGTGCGCTCAGCACGCGCTCCCCCGGCACGAACTCCCCGGCCAGACGGCTCTCGACCTTCTCCCGCAGCGTCACGATCTGCAGCCTCTCCCGACTCGTCGATGGGTTCCGCTGTCGATCACGACGTGGCGGTGAGGGGAGATTATGCGTGCCGGGACAGGAGGGGTGAGGGGATTTTAGCCGGTATCTATGGCGCGGTGTTTGATGGCGCGGTGTTTGATGGCGTCGGCTTCGCCGCCGCGGGCGGGATCGCCTTTAAGTCGACGTGCGGAGGGGCAGTGCACCCGGCCCGGGGGGCCGTGCGCACT